>CAZVRB010000020.1:0-33340 GCA_964629365.1 uncultured Leptospiraceae bacterium | reverse complement strand
GAATATAACCCTCAACTTATATCACTGCCTGCACCTAAGACCCATAACACATTCTATATTTCCCGATATTCCCGCCCGTACAACATTTCCTTGTCTTTTACCTCGTTCATGTTTATGTTTACAGAACAGTCATCATACATACGAAGGAGTTATACAAATGGACACCACCAACCCCGTTCTCCCAAAAACCCACACAACCATACGCCAGGACCTTTCAGGCACCCCGGTTACACTTGCCGAAGGATACAGCACAGTGGAACTCATCGTTACTGAAACCATGGAGGTAGACAATTACGGCCTTACCCACGGGGGTTTTATCTTCGGCATGGCTGATTACGCCGCCATGCTTGCGGTTAATCATCCCAATGTTGTGCTGGCAAGGGCCGATGTATATTTCATGAAACCCGTTGTGACCGGTAACGTGCTGCAGGCATGCGGGAAGATTACCGCCAAAGAGGGGATGCGAAATATCGTGGATGTAAAAATCACCAGGGGAGATGAAGAGGTTTTCTCGGGCACCTTCCACTGCCTGATCACTGACACTCATGTACTGGAAAAGAGAACATAATGCATGGTGGAAACGTAATAGCAAAGGTATTGCAAGAGCAGCAGGTAACACACCTGTTCACCCTCTGCGGCGGCCACATCGCGCCAATTCTCACCGCCGCCCGTGAAGCAGGCATCCGTGTTATTGATGTCCGTCACGAGGCAAGCGCCGTGTTCGCCGCCGATGCCAGCGCCCGCCTGTCAGGTAAACCCGGAATTGCCGTTGTCACCGCCGGCCCCGGGGTAACCAACGCGGTTACCGCCCTGCAGAATGCCCTTATGGCACAATCACCGTTGATACTCATTGCCGGGGCTGCACCCACAGTGCTGCAGGGAAGAGGAGCCCTGCAGGATATACACCAGCAGTCCATCGTCAAACCGGTGGTAAAGAAAGCCTATTCCATCAAGAAAAACTGCGACCTTGCCCCCGTGCTCGAAAATGCCTTCTCGGTTGCCAATTCGGGAGTGCCGGGCCCGGTATTCATAGAAATACCCATAGATGTGCTTTACGAGGAAGAACTGGTGAGATCATGGTACGGAACCGCCGACACCGCGTCCGGTTCTCACAGCATCAGGGCAAAGATCATGCGATGGTACCTGAACCGTCACGTGGATACAATTTTTTCATGTGACCTGCAGTCACTTGAAACAGGTACCGTAGACACCCGGCTGCAGGGTATCAGCAATCGCCAGGTTCGCAAATCGGCCAGAACCATCTTTTCAAGCTCACAACCGGTCATGATCGCCGGCAGCCAGGTCATGCTTGATCCGGGTAAAATACCGCAGCTGATAAGAGCCATCGAGGAAATACAGGTTCCCGTATACCTTACCGGCATGGCAAGGGGACTTCTGGGTGAAGATCATCCCCTGTTAATGCGGCATAAACGATCAGAGGTATTAAAACGGGCAGATTGTGTACTGCTGGCGGGCATGCCTGCCGATTTCAGGCTTGATTACGGCCGGACAATCCCCTCCACTGCAACCCTGATCTCGGTTAACCGCAGCCGGTCGCAACTGAAGATGAACCGCAAACCGGACATCGGCATACATTCCGATCCCTTTCTGTTCTTACACGCCTTAAGTGGTGAATTCTCCCGAACGAAAATATCATGGATATCATGGAACGAGGAAATTCACACACTGCAGAAAGAACGTGAACAGAAAATCATGGCCACATCAAAAGAAAAAACCGGGTATATCAACCCACTGCACTTTCTCATAGAACTTAAAAAGCATCTGGGGGAGGACGACATACTTGTGGCCGACGGCGGTGACTTTGTTGCAAGCGCATCATACATACTGCACCCGCCGGGGCCCCTCAGCTGGCTCGATCCCGGGGTATTCGGCACACTGGGAGTTGGGGGAGGATTTGCCCTGGGGGCCGCTGCCGCACGCCCCGGAAAAACCATATGGATACTCTACGGGGACGGTGCCGCCGGCTACAGCCTCATGGAGATGGACACCTTTGCCCGTCACGGTATTCCCGTAATCGCCGTAATCGGCAATGACGCCGGCTGGCAGCAGATAGCCCGCGACCAGGTGGAATATCTTGACGATAACGTGGCCACACAACTCACCCATGCCCATTACAACCATATTGCCGAAGCATTCGGCGGAAAAGGATATGAAATACGCAACCCACGCCAGATAAAGGGGACATTACAGAAAGCGAAAAAGGCATCCCGCAAGGGAATGCCCGTGCTGGTAAATGTGCACATGGGAACAACCGATTTCAGGAAGGGGTCTATTTCCATGTAATGGAAGTGAATTAATAAAACTTCTGGCTCATTTCGGAATGTTGGGAAAAACCATCAAAATATATTATATGAATATTAATTATTATTACTCCCCCAAAGAAAACACTTATGATATAATAAGGTTTTATATATATGAAACCGCCCGCTTCGCTCGATAAACGCAGATAAACGCAGATGATGGTAATAATTATCAATTATTAACGATAATCCGCGTTAATCTGCGTTTATCTGCGGTTAAAATAATTATGTAAATTGCTATCTCATGGATTTTTGTTATACAGAACTGTTTTACATTCCCAATAATCCGGAAAGAGTGAAAAATACAAATAAATGAAATTTTCTGGTGGTAAAATTTAATACAATGAGTCATGAGTCTTGGTGGAAACTTTATTCACTATATGGAGGCTCATATGAACAGGGTACTGTCAATTTACAACAGGCTGCAAAAATACCCGCTGGGTAAACGAATATTCTCGAAGATGGTGTGCTTCAAGGCACCTTATTTTAATACCATAAAACCGGTATTCACAGAACTGCAGCCCGGCAGCTCTACCATTACCATGAAGAAGAGGCGATCCGTAACCAATCATATCGGGTCAGTACATGCCATCGCCATGTGCAACATGGCCGAACTTGTGGGCGGCACCATGGTTGAGGTAACCCTTTCAGGGGAATACCGCTGGATACCCCGTTCCATGAGCGTACAGTATAAAAGGATAGCCAGAACCAGCCTTACCGCTTACAGCCAGGTTGATCCAGGCACCCTGAACCGTGAACAGGATATCGACATTCCCGTTTCGGTGAAAGATGAGAATGGCGAAGAGGTCTTTTCCGCCCGGATAACAATGCACATTTCAAAGAAGAAATAGCAGGTTTTTTATAACCCGTATTCCCTTGAATGTATCACGAACACGTCCTCAAGTGAGGGGGTTATCTTCTCGACGTGAAATGAGCGAAAGCCCCCCTGCTTCAACGCATCACGAAGCATGGTCTCCACTCCCTTTTTCTTTTTTGCCAGCACGTGCAGGTCGGTGCCAAAAAGGGCCGCTTCGTCAACGAAGTTCTGCCGGTTCAGCAGTTCATACACCTTGAGAAAGTCATCATGACGCACCAGGAATACCTCGTTGGGCACGTTCTTCTTCAGGTTTTCAGGGGTATCCAGCGCGATGATGTTTCCGGCGATGATGAGTGCCATACGCTCACTGTGTTCCGCCTCGTCCATGTAATGGGTGGTGACGAATATGGTCTTCCCTTCCTCCGAAAAGTTGTATATCTGCTCCCAGAACACCCTTCGCATGAGGGGATCCACTCCGGAGGTGGGCTCGTCAAGAAATATGATGGGGGGATCGTGTATAACGGCTGTCCCCAGTGCCAGGCGCTGCTTGATGCCCCCTGGAAGCTGCTTTACCACCGAGTTTTTTCTCTTGTGAAGATCAACCATGTCCAGTATATAACCGATACGCTGCCTTAGCCTCCCCCCCTCAAGCCCGTAAATACTGCCGAAAAACTGCAGGTTCTCCATAACGGTAAGGTCATCATAAAGAGAGAAACGCTGGGACATGTAACCGATTACCTTCTTTATCTCTTCCTGCTGGGTAAGAATGTCCTTCCCCGCCACCTGCCCTTCACCCGAGCTGGGGGCAAGCAGACCGCAGAGCATCTTGATGGTAGTGCTCTTACCCGCACCGTTGGGTCCCAGAAATCCGAAGATCTCTCCCTTCTTCACATCAAAAGATGCTTCGTTGACCGCGGTAAAATCACCGAATGTCCTGGTGAGGTTTCGTACTGATACTGAATATTCCATTGTTATTCCATCCTCTTGTTAAATCTTTTCACGCTCATGAACAGCAGCACCACACCAAGTGCCACCATGGCGGTCATGTCCTTCCAGAGCACAAGGGCACCCACTCCCCTCAGGTATACCCCCCTTACGATGTTCATGTAATAGGTAAGCGGATTTAAGTATGTCACCAGCTGTACACTTTCAGGCATGGCATATATTGGGAATATAAAACCACACAAGAGAATTGCCGGTACGAAAAATAAGAATGATGACAGCATGGCCTGCTGCTGCGTCATGGATATCGTTGAAATATACAGTCCCACTGCCAGCGTTGATAAGATATAGAGAAGTCCCGTAAAGAGCACAAAAACAAAGCTTCCGTTAAACGGCACATCAAACCATGTAATGGTGAGTGTGGTTACCGCGAAAATGATGATAAAGGACACCACCGCGAAGGGTATCATCTTTCCGGCGATGTATTCAAGGGGATGCAGTGGCGAAACGTTTATCTGCTCGATAGTGCCCGCCTCACGTTCTTTCACGATGGACATGGAAGTAAGCATGATGGTTATAAGGGAGATCAGCAGTCCAATGATTCCCGGCAGGTAGTAATTACGGCTTTTCAGTTCGGGGTTAAAGAACACCCGGTGTTCAAGGTCTACACCCGCGGGCATGCGCATGCCTGATTTCTGCCGTGTCCTCACCTGTGTCTGTACCCGTTCCCGGAACTGTTTCATGCTGTAGGCCGCGGTCACGCTGTTAAGGTATGACTGCACCACTGAAGCCCGGTTTGAATCAGAACCATCAAGCACTATCTGCACCATGGCCGTCCTTCCCGAACGGATATCTTCTGAAAATCCTTCTGCCACCTGCACCAGGCAGTCAATCTCACCACGGTCAAGAAGGGGCACCAGTTTCTTTGACGAATAGCCATAGGCATACATGCTGAAATACGTGGAGCCGGTAAACTCCTCCACAAAGGCCCTGCTTTCCGCCGTACGGTCGTGGTCTATCACTGCCATGCGGACATCGTTCACGTCGGTGTTCACCGCGTAGCCGAATACCACCATCATGATAATGGGGGGGCCGATCATAACCGCCCGCATCTTTTTGTCCCTGAAAAGCTGGGCGAATTCTTTTTTCAGCATGCTTTTAATGTTTCGCAATTTTATCGTGTTTTTCATAACTCATCCTCACTCGGGCAGCTGCATCCTGATCTTCTTCATAGCCACGGTCATCACCAGCAGTGTAAAGACTGCCAGGAACAACACCTGTGTCACCAGGAGTGACCACGCCACTCCTTTTATTGCAATACCCTTGATAACGGTTACCATGTACGTTGCTGGAATTAAATAAGTGATCCCCTGCACAAACACCGGCATATTCTTCACCGGGAAGATAAAGCCTGACAAGATCAACGACGGCAGGTAGGTAACCACGATGGCCACCTGTATGGACATCACCTGTATCCTGGTGGCAGCAGATATGAGTATTCCCAGGCTGGAGGTACCCACCAGGAAGAGAAAGGCGATCAGCAGAAGCTCAAAGAAGCTTCCCTGCATTGGCACACCAAACACGAACTTTCCAACCAGGAATGTCAGCACCACGTCAAACACCCCGATAAACAGGTAGGGAATAAGTTTACCCAGCAATACTTCCCGTGGGCGAACGGGGGTGGTGATGAGTGTTTCCATGGTACCCCGTTCCCATTCACGGGATATGGTAAGGGAGGTGATGAGGGCTGATATGATAGCCAGGATTATCACTATAAGACCGGGAATGATGAGATTGCGACTCTCCATCTCCGGGTTATACCAGGTGCGGTTTCGTACATCAACGGGCTCTTTCATACGGGTAATGCCGATACTTTCCAGCATGCCCACCTGTATATCCCTGTTATACTTCATCACTATGGCCTGCACGTACCCCAGGGAAACCGTTGCCGACATTGAGTCAGAACCGTCAACCAGGAGCTGCACTTTAGCTCCCTTTCCGGCACGAAGCCCCGCGGCGAAATTTTTCGGGATTACCATGGCCATGGCGATATCTCCGGTGTCGATCAACCTGTCAATTTCATCGTATCCATTCACGTAAGAATGAATATGAATGTACTCTGTGTGGGAAAATCCCTCAAGAAATTGCCGCGAACTGGATGTCCTGTCCTGGTCATATACCGCCATGGATACATTCTTCACGTCCATAGTGAGGGCATACCCGAACAGCAAAATCAATAGAACCGGCGCCAGCAGTGACAGGATAAGGCTTCGTGAATCACGCCTGATCTGGATCCACTCCTTGTCGGCAATGGCAGAGATACGTTTCATTGACCTTGAAAATGCTTTCACCCCACACCTCCCCTTGCTATAACCTCAACAAATGTATCTTCAAGACCGGGAATTATTTCCCGGATACTCTTCACGCCGATCTTATTTTCAGAAAGAACCTGTTTTATTTCGCGGGTGAAGGCCTTCCTGTCTTCAGCGAATATTCGCAGCGACTGTCCCGTTCTCACCAGCCTTGAAAACTTTTTGCGCTTTTTCAGAATGTCTTCGGCCAGGTTTGGATTATCCGTTTGGATCTCAAGCAGGGGCATTCCCGTCATGGTCTTTACCTTTGCCGGGGTATCGATGTTGATAAACTCTCCCTGGTACATAAGGCCCACCCTGCTGCAGCGTTCCGCCTCGTCAAGGTAGGCGGTGCTCACAATGATGGTAACCCCTTCTCCAAGCAGGGTGTAGAGTATTTTCCAGAATTCCCGGCGAGAAACCGGATCCACCCCGTTTGTGGGCTCATCAAGCAGTATAAGCTCGGGACGATGCACCAGGCAGCAGGCAAGCCCCAGCTTCTGTTTCATCCCGCCCGAAAGATTGCCGGCAAGCCGGTCGCTGAACTGTCCCAGGTTGCTGAACTCGTATAAGCCGGGAAGCTGCCCCCGAATCTCTTTTTCACCCAGGCCGAAAAGTTTTCCGAAAAACCTTATGTTTTCTTCAACGGTCAGGTCTTCGTACAGTCCGAAACGCTGGGGCATGTAGGCGATT
This sequence comes from uncultured Leptospiraceae bacterium, assembly GCA_964629365.1. GTDB lineage: Bacteria > Spirochaetota > UBA4802 > UBA4802 > UB4802 > M55B154. Next base: position 26,216 of record CAZVRB010000020.1, on the reverse strand, counting down.
CGTTCTTTTACGGAAAAAGGATTTTTAAATATTGATTCACCATGCAGCAAAATGTCTCCACTGTCAGGTACGAGGATGGTGGACAGCATTCGCAAGAGGGTGCTTTTCCCCGCTCCATCGGGACCCACTATGCCGAATATCTCTTTTTCCCGTACTTCGAAATCCAGGTTATCAATGGCGTGCACCCCGTTGAAGCTTTTGCTGAGAGACTCTCCCCGTATCACTTTTCTTCCTCCACATGTACAACGGCATCAGCCGGCATCCCCGGTTTTAGTTTCATTTCCGGATTATCCACGGTAAGCTTTACCGCGTATACCAGTTTCACCCGCTCTTCCTTCGTCTGGATGGTTTTAGGGGTAAATTCTGCCTTGTTCGAAATTGACGCAACCCTCGCGCTGAAGGGAGTACCAGGAAAACTGTCAACATATACCTCGGCTTTTTGGCCATGCTTCACCAGGCCAAGTTTGGTTTCCCGTACATAAATATTGATCCATGGCTTTTCCAGGTTGGCAATTGTTATCACCGGGGTACCGGGAAAGGCCATTTCACCCACCTCCAGGTTCTTTTCCAGCACAATCCCGTCAACCGGTGCATACAATACTGCCTGGTCTATTGAAGCCCGTATATAATCATACTGTGATTTTGCTACCCTGTAGGCGGTCAATGCATCATCCATTTTGCTTCTTGAAACAGAACCGGATTTAAAAAGGTCACGCACACGGTTGAGGTTTTTACGCGCGTTTGACAGGTTCGCCTCGGCCTGCAGCTGTTGTGCCTGTAACTGATCGTACTCAAGGGCAACTACCAGGTCTCCTTTTTTCACCTGTTCTCCTTCTTCAAAGGGAAGTTTCTCTACCCTTCCCGCCAGCTTTGTGCTTATGTCTATCTCGGTCACCTCGATGGTTCCGCTCCCTTCAATCATGTCTCCGTTCTGCCCCAGATGCCTGAATACCTCGAAGTAAAGGGTGGTACCGGTAATCACCACAAGTGCTATCACCAGGGGTATAAGTTTTTTCCTGTCTTTCATTTCTGTTCCTCCCCGAAAATTAGATGTTCGATCTCCGTGCCGGTTTCCCTGTTCAGCCTGGCAAGAGATAGATGATACTCATACACTGCCTTGATATAGCCTGTCCGTGCCTCGGTAAGGGCCAGCTCTGACCCCAGCAGCTCAGCGTTGGTGATAACCCCCGCCCGGTAACTTTCCCTGGCTATGCGAAGCCCTTCTTCAGCAGTATTTACATTTTCATCCTGGGACTGTATGCTCTGGTAGGCCGACAAAAGTCCCGTATGGTTATAACGGATATTAATGGCGATACGGCGTTTCAGCTGCAGCAGCTTTTCACTGGCCTCTTCAAGCCGGTAACCATCTTCACGTTTTTTTGCCTGTACTTTATCCACCGGGAGCAGCGATCCCCAGCGATAGGTAGCCGCCACCCGCACCTGCCAGGTGTTCTGCCATTCCCGTTCACCAGTTATCTGCGAAAGGTCAGGTGACGGGCCCATGCCCCCCAGTCCCATGTCAACCTGGTTGGCAAGAAGGTAGGTCTTCCCGTAGTATCCCCCCACCGAAAAAGTAGGCCAGAGATAGGCTGCTTCCCCTGCTTTCTTGCCGTGGGCAATGCTGTCACGCAAGAGGGACACCTGTATCACCTCGGGCCGGTTCTTCAATGCCAGATCCACAAGAGTTTGCTTCACCTTCTTTTGCAAAGCCGGCTTTTTAATAGATTCAGCATCTTTTATAACATCTGTCTGCACCGTGTACCGGGGACTATCAACCCCCATGTGAAAATTCAGCATATCCAGCGCCATGCGGTACCCGTTTTGCGCCTCTATCAGAAGGGGCTCCTGGCTTTTCAACTTCACCTGTGCCTGCAGCAATTCAAAACGGGGAACTGCACCTGCCCTGTATTTCTGCTGTACGTCTTTCAGGTTTTCTTCCAGCACTTGTATTGAGTTTTTGCGCAGGGTCACCATCTCGTTGGACAAAAGCACGTCGAAATAGCTCTTTATGACGTTGTACTCCAGCTCACTTTTGATTTTCCGCACTTCTTCTTTTGCCGAGGTATACTGTTTCTGGCTTCCCTTCAATGAATGGTAAAACGTTCCGGGATTTATCCCGAAGGTAAGCTGCACAAGCTTCAGGTCGTACTGTCCGTCACTGAGACTCATAAACCCCTGCTCGGCACCCTGCCGCATGGCTGATGCCCCTGACTCCAGCGAAGGAAGCAACGTGCCCCAAACCTGGTTCACTTTTTCTTTTGCCGCCTTCATGTTTTTCACGGCCCTCTTGTACTCATGGTTGTTTTCAAGGGCAACGATAACCGCCCTGTCAACGGTTACCTGCTGCAGGTTTTCAGGCACTTCTGCCATGACTGATGCCCCATTCAGCATGAATGCCATCAGTACCAGCGCCAGGGTTGTAAATGTACATTTTAGTATATACATGGATCTCATATCATTCACCTCTATCCCGCATTATTCCATTTTTTAATACCGAGACCATTGTATCTATATATTGCTCCTCTTTCCCCTCACTGAATAGAACCGGATACAGCTCACTGCCATCAAGGGTTAACCGCATCATGTTATAGAATACGATCATGCTTATGGATTGGATTACCACAAATACTGACTCCATGTCTCTGAATTGCTTCTCCCGCATACCCTGCTCAAGTATACCCGTGATCAGCGCAAAGGCGGGGGCTATGAGTTTTGGGACTGTAATTTTTTTGAAATATTTACCGCCACTTCCCACTTCACGAAGCATGATACGTATGTATCTCCGGTCAATTGATGAAAGATACTCGGCGTAACCCCTGATAACAGTTTCAAGCTTTTCCTCCGGTGATACACCTTCAGGCACAAGACTTTGCACCTTTTCGTATATACCGGTAACGATCATGGTAAGCACCCCCTCATACAGGGCCTGCTTTCCCTTGTAATGATAATAGATCATGGCCTTGTTTATCTTTCCCCTTCCGGCAATACGGTCTATCCTGGCACCGTCAAATCCATGCTCGGCAAACTCCTCAACAGCCGCCCGCATGATCTTTTCTTCCGTCGTCAATGCATCCATCACCGCCCCCTGACTAACCGTTTATTCAAACTAACTATTTAGTTAACAATATACTATGGCCGCCAATCCCTGTCAATATTTTATGCGATTTTTTGGGGTTTTTTATGCGTTATGTAAATATCCAGCCCTGGCAGCCGCGTTTCCATTGCACAAATATATTAAAAATATCCAAAAAAATGTTGTTTTTTCTTCCCGCCACACTATCATAGCATCAAGTAGTTGATCTTTTATACTCATTTAAGAAGAAACGGATGAATCCATCAATCGGTAAAGATGAGTCACTCAATTCTTTATCTGTGATTCTGCATCTTGCACAAAAACTGCACAATGTACAGGATGTAGAATCTATTGCCCAAAATTCTCTTGCTACTGTCAGAAAGTGTAACGGTTCACCAATTACCGGTATCTACAAGTACAACCCCGAAGAACACAGCATCCGGCTGATACACTCTCGCGGATTCACAAAAAAAGTCAAAACTCTTCTGGAACAGTTGCCATTCAAGGATTCACACGCAAAACTGCGTATCAGCAACAACCTGGATGATGATTCAGGAATAGATGATACCATCAGGTCTGTCCTGAAGCAGTCCGGGCTGACCAGCACCGTCTCCATACCCCTTACCCGGGGGGATGATATATTCGGAATTTTGATCCTGTTGTTCAAAGGATCAAAAAGTTTTTCCGAAATTGATACAATGACTTTTACATCACTGGGCATCATAATCAGCACAGCAATTGCCAATGCCAATCTTCTTGCCACGTTGAAAACCGAAAGAGAACAGGGCAACAGGAATAGATCAGCACTCAGTGGTGGGGAAATCGGCCTCATGGAATGGAACATTGCTGAGAAGACCATACATGTTGACGAAACATGTGCCGTGTTACTTGGAAATAACCATGACGAACATGATTTCAACACAGATCAATGGGAAGGCCTTATTCATCCCGATGACCTTGCATCCCTGCGTCCTCATATTGATGCATGCGTTTCAGGAAATACTGATAATTATGAAATCGAGTTCAGGTTACGCGGCTCAGAAAATCCATGTAAATGGCTTTTACACATGGGGAAAATTATATCGTACAATGAAAAAGGAAGCCCTGCACTTCTTGCCGGCACCGTGCTGGATATAACAAGAAGAAAGACCGCAGAGATGTCACTTGCAGAAAGTGAAGAAAAGTTCAGAACTTTTACCGAATTTTCCCCCATTCCCATAATGATTTACCAGGATAACATGTGGATTTACGCTAATCCAGCCGCTATAAAGATAACCGGCTATTCCGCTGACGAACTACTCACCATGAATTTCTGGGAGTTTGTACATCCAGACTTTCGCGACCTCATCAAACAAAGGGGCAGTGAACGGCAGGAAGGAGGCAATCCGGTTTCTCATTATGAATTTATGATTGTACACAAAGGAGGAGAAGAGAAATGGGTTGATTTCTGGGCCCAGCCTGTCCAGTTCAGGGGAAAGATTGCCGTGCTTATTGCAGCAATTGATATTACACAGAGAAAAAAATATGAAGCAAGGCAAAAGAACCTTGAAGAGCAGCTACAGCACTCACAACGCCTGGAGGCCATAGGGCGCCTGGCAGGCGGGGTTGCCCATGACTTCAACAACCTGCTCTCACCCATAATGGGGTATGCCGAGCTTCTGCTTACTGAACGCGAAGAGGATCTTCCGCTGAAAAGAAAAGTGGGCGAAATATTGAAAGCCGCCGAAAGCGCGAAAGCATTAACAGGCCACCTGCTGGCTTTCAGCAGAAAGCAGTTACTACAACAGAATGTGATCAATCTCAATACACTGCTTGATAACTTTTTCCTGATACTCAAGCGAACTATCAGGGAGAACATACGAATTCGCCTGGTACCTCATACAAATCTCTGGAATATAATGGGTGACCCGGGCCAGATCGAACAAATACTGATGAACATGACAATAAATGCCCAGGATGCCATGCCGGATGGAGGTGATCTCATCATCGAAACTACCAACGTAACCCTTGATATTCTCTACTCTGACGAGCATCATCAGATTGAGCCTGGAGAATATGTACTTTTAACCATAAGCGATACCGGCACAGGTATTGATCGTGAGACAATCGAGAATATCTTCGATCCGTTTTACACCACCAAGCCCCACGGAATGGGTACAGGACTGGGTCTTTCCACCGTCTACGGCATCGTACGCCAGCACCGGGGACATGTTCACGTATACAGTGAACCCGGAAAAGGTAGTTCCTTCAAGATTTATTTTCCCAGAGAAAAGGAAGAAATAAGCAACATCAATACCGAAAGGACACCCGCTGAAATTGTCAGCGGAGATGAAACAATCCTCCTTGTTGAAGATGAAACCATGGTGCGTGAAATGACAGCAAGGGTACTGCAATCAATCGGTTACTCAATAATTGAAGCCTCGTCCGCCGAAGAGGCCCTGAAAAAAGCAGGCACGTATAACGGCACACTGCATCTTCTACTTACCGACATCATAATGCAGGACATGAATGGTGTTGACCTGTACCAGAGAATCAGATCCAAAAGACCGGGGTTAAATGTTCTCTTCATGTCAGGATACAACCCTGGTCTGCTGGATTCCCTTAATCTTCCGGTTTCAGCCGATAATTATATTCAGAAACCATTCTCCATAAAAATTCTTTCCAAAAAGATCAGAAGTATCCTCTCAAAGAAGTTTTGACACCCGGGTAGCAGAAATCTGTTGCATTTTTATGTACCCCGCGGTATAGATGTCCATCATTGAAATACATGAATATCATCTTTTTCCAGCGGGGTTATCAATGTTTCCTATCCTGTTTCAATACAAGTTTATAACAATCGGCGGCTACGGTGTCATGCTGGGTATCGGCATCTATTGTGCCTATCTACTGTTCGAAAGGGAACTTACCCTTCGTAACATGAACCCCGAGATCGCCTACAAAATATTACTCGTGGCAATTCCAGCAGGAATCATCGGATCAAAGATTTTTCACATGCTTGACCACATGGAAGAATTTTTGGCCGACCCGATGAGTATGATCTTTTCAGGTACAGGCCTTTCCATTTACGGGGGACTGGTTTTCGCCTTCCTGTTTTCATACCTGATCATCAGGAAAAGCGGTGAAAGACCACTGGATATTCTTGACGCAGTTGCCCCATCAATAGCCGTCGGATATGGAATCGGACGTATAGGGTGTCATGTAGCCGGTGATGGCTGCTACGGTATTGCCACCAGCAGCTTTCTTGGCACTGCTTATCCAAACGGGATTGTTCCAATAAGCCAGTACGTGTATCCAACACCCCTGTTTGAATCCTTTTTCTCGTTACTGGTTGCAGGATTTCTCTTGAACCTGAGGCAAAAACCAGTCACCCGGGGCACCCTGTTCTTTCTGTACCTTGTGCTGAACGGGCTTCCCCGTTTCATGGTTGAATTTATAAGAAGAAACCCCGAGGTGTTTCTGGGACTTACCCAGGCACAGATAGTTGCCCTGTTTATAATGGGTGCAGGGCTGGCCGGGCTGTATATTACCAATAGAAAAGAAGCCACGGTTTAAACCGTTAAACATGTGTAATTGCTCACACACGGAGGAGAAATATGACACTTCAGGAATACTTTGAAAACACAAAGGGAACCGGAATTCTTGGCACCGCCGATAGCGACGGCCAGGTTGACCTGGCATTATACGGGCGCCCGCATTTTCTCGAGGATGACGATTCCATCATAACCTTTATCATGAATGACCGGCTAAGTCACGCCAACCTGACAGCGAATAAAAAGGCAGCCTACCTTTTCAAGGAAGAAGGCCCGGGACACAAGGGGAAACGGCTGTATCTCACCATGATGGGCGAAGAGAAAAACAGCGATAAAATCGACTCAATCCGCAGAAGCACCAGGCATCATACCGGTGAAAAAACCGGTGATAAATACCTGGTTACTTTCAAGGTGGACAGGATACGTCCCCTTGTGGGAGACTAATTTCTCCTGTCATTGATTATCCTTTTCACTGTCAGCTGAGATGAGACTAATACCATGGGCATTCCGATTCCTGGATGGGTATAATGCCCGGTGTAATACAGGTTTTCAACCTTTTGGCTTTTCCTCGATGGCCTGAATACCGCCGTCTGCATGGAAGTATGGGCCAGCCCCAGGGCGCTCCCACTGAACAGGTTATGTGTAAAGCTAAAATTTCTGTGGGAGATCAATCGCTTTACCACGATATGCTTTCGAATAGACTCACCGGTATATTCTTCCAACTTCGCCAGTATTCTGTCGGCAAACTGCTCACGCAACTGTTTCGAATCATCCAGGCCCGGAGCTACCGGCACCAGTATGTAAAGATTTTCACATCCATCAGGGGCCACATTCGCGTCAGTCTTTGACGCGCAGGTAACGTAGAAAGAAGGATTGTCAGGCCATCCAGGGTTGTCGAATAAATGTGTGACATGTGCATCCTGGTCTTCAGAAAGTACAATGTTGTGATGTTCAAGTGATTTAAGCCGCTTTTTCACTCCCAGTAAAATTATCATCGCCGAAGGTGCCATCACCCTGGATTTCCAGTACCTTTTGCTGTAACTCCTGTATCTTGCCGGTAAAAGTTCCATCTCTGTGTGATGATAATCAACCGCTGAAAGAACAATATCTGCAGGAATGAAGCCCCGATCGATATGAACACCTGTAGCTTTTCTTTTCTTTTTATCTACCTGGATAGACTTAACCTCGTCGCCGAAAAAGAACCTCGCATCCCTTGCCCTTGCGATGACATAGAGGGCATTCACAAGAGAATATATACCCCTGCTTGGATAATACACCCCCCTTGAAAAATCACCATGCGACAGGAATGAATATAGTGCCGAACTGCCATCAGGTTTGCAACCGCGAACGACATAAGAAAATTCCAGCAACTTCACTATAACAGGATTTGTGAAGAACCTATTTACATGTCTCCCGATTTTTTGAAAGACGCGCAGTTTTATCCCTTCAAAGATCATCTTCATGTTTAAAATATCAGACAGCGAAATCAAATCACTGTACATGAATTTTGCCATGATAGTTCTATACTTGCGGTGGGCATTTTCCAGGTATTCATCAAGTTTCGAGGCTCCACCTTTTTCCAGTGATTCAAATACCTGCCGGTTGTGCTCCATGTCTGGTCGCAGCAACAGGTGCTCCTCTTTTCCCAGAAAAACCTTGCACGAAGGGTCAAGTTTATACAGGTCAAAAAAGTCGGTTGGTTTCTTTCGAAAAAGTGAAAAGTATAACGCAACAAGTTCAGGCATCAGGTACCAGGTGGGCCCCATGTCAAAAGTAAATTCGCTTATCTCGTACTTCCTGGCCACCCCGCCGGGGGTTTCGTTTTTCTCAACCACGGTGACATCGAATCCACTTTCAGCCAGAAGAGCGGCAGCCGAAAGCCCGGCAAGACCTGCGCCAATAACAACGACCCGTTTTCCCGCCATGCGAAACCTTTTTATCTATAAATTGGCTTATGATAATACAACACCCGGTTATCACAGTCAAGATAATTACAGGTTTCTTTTCATTAATCACTCAGCATCGTACACATCTTCTGCAGCATCTTTTTATTGAAGACGCTGCCATCCAGCAGTCCCCTGTAAAAGAAGAGTGATCTCTGGGCAATTTTTTCATGCTCTGACAGGCCTTCATCTTCTTTCAGCTCGTAGCCTTCTGTAATGGTGTGAATAACCCGCTGAATGGTAAACCCAACCATGTCTTTCAGCGTGGTGTAGGTTTCAATACGCTTATCCATTTCATCAAGCTTGGAAAGGGTATAGGACATTTTACCCTGGTCACGATGTTCTGAGCCCACCAGCTTTTTCAGTTTTTCGGTATGATACACCGCGCTGTCGCACACATCAAGCAGGCTCTCAATCTCATTTTCCATGTTTCTACAGCAATCAAATAAATCCTGCCGCATCGTCACAGAATCCGAATGACTCACTCCGCATTCCCCGTATATCGTATCCAGCCTGTCCCAGATGGATATGCCATTTGGCGGAAATGACATGGAATCCTGTGACTGGTGCTTTACATACTCGATTCGGGCGCCATCCCAGGTGGCGTTCACCAGGTTATCATCTTTCAATTTGCCAAACCAGTTCAGAAAGATCATCATTTTCCTGTTAGTATATACTACCGGTGAGCGTATTCCCTTCACCCCAATGGGGGCCAGGGCCCGCAGCTGTGAACGGTTAAACATCTGCGGTGTATATGTCCTGTTCACCTTCAGAAAAACCTGCTCATCCAGGTACGACCCGCGGGCATGGGCGTATCCACCGGTAAAGGACAGGTCCTGTCCTACCATTACCACCGGAGAACAACCAAGCCTGGATGCAAAATCATATGCGTTTGTTGAGACCGAACCACCATAACGAAGCTCACCTTTTTTTCCGGTGAACTCTTCAATCCATTGCATCATCTCAAACGCAATACCGGTAAGCACGAACCTGCCTTTATAAAGCCTGAATACCGACGGATGTACCGTGGGATCGGCCACCACAACCGTATTTCCCTTTTCCGTACCTTCAAAATACCTGGCATTCACCACCTGTGGATCTACCGTGACGCAAAAATGGGGCTCTATACCATGCCTGCGAAGCACCTGGAAAGAGGTATCAACAGCCACGATCACCGCCCTGTCCATATTCTCCTTGATAAAAGGGATACTCTTATCCAGCGAGGGTCCCGCGCTTACCACGATGGCGGGAATACCGGCAAACTGCTGATAATAGTTCTGAACACCGGGATACCTGGAGAACACGCCGATGTTCCTGGCTATATTGGCAGCCCATGTTCGTTCAAATTTTGCCAGGGTGGCTATATTAACTTCTTTAACCGAGATATATGATTTCGCCACACGCTGAAGATTATTATAATAATCGGGATTTACCTGGTGAGAACCCCGGTGGGTAACAAAAACTGTTCTATATGACGACCGCGCCTTCATGGCACTGGCAAGGGCATCATCATCAGGATCAACCAGGAGGACAACACGGGGGTCAGTCATCAGTTCGGTTATATCACGGTTTGCGCATGCCTCCCTCAGTATAGATGGATATGCTTCAAGTACAAGTATGGTAGTATTTTGAGGGGCCTGCTGACGTATATAATCAACGTGATAACCAAAGCCAAACCCCAAAACCACGAACAGGTCATACCCATCAACGGCAATGTCTTTGAGCATTCTTTCGGCTTCTTTCTCCGGATCGAACCTGCTGTGTATGGCAATTTTCTTACCGTTTTTTTCAAACAGGGGAACCGGTAGTCCGGTCTTAGACTGTTCAATTGTAACCGGGGTTTCACCGGGGGCAGATTTTATTCTTTTATATAGATCATTATTCTTTTTCTTAATGGCTTCAAGGTTATTCTGAAAAATACTAGTTTGCACACATCACTCCTGTCTGAGTTGTAATTGAATGCTGTTTTGCGCTTTCCAGTTGCTGCCGGGAGAAGGTTTTTGCGCTGACACACGTCCCTTTCCCTGTAATGTGTAGGTAACCGGCCTGTTTTTCTGCAGTTTTACAAGCAGCTGAAGGGCCTGGTAATGAGAAAGACCGCGAAAATCAGGAACATGTTGTTCAGTATACCGGGACCAGTATGCCCCCTTCTTTGCATGGCCCGGATCAACAGCTTTCTTCATCCTGGAGGCGTTTCCCCTGTAGGGAAGTATCCTCCGGGCTATGTCGGCGAAAACGGGTGCCGCCCCCTGTCCCCCTGACGTAATCAGTTTCGGTTCATCCAGCATGATAAGAATGCATACATCGGGATCATTCAAAGGGGCTACCCCTGCAAAGGACGCACTGTAAGTATCGGGTATATATCCCCCCCGTTTCATCGATTTTTGCCCGGTACCGGTTTTCCCTCCCACCCGGTAGTGAGGTATTGCAGCCAGGGTACCCGTGCCTCTGCGTAACACCTCTTTCATCATGTCCATAATCCTGGCCGCTACAGCCTCGTTGACTACCTTTCCCCTGCTTCGTGGATAAAATCTCTGGATCAGTTGGCCACGCTCATTCTCAATGCCTTCAACAACAGAGGGAACCATATACACCCCCCTGTTGGCGATGGCACTGACCGCGGCTGCCAGTTGTATAGAATTTACGGATATCTCCTGGCCAATGGCGATGGAATACTTGGATAAACCTGACCAGCCAGAATATGGCCGCAGGATACCGGAAGATTCGCCGGGTATCTCTACCCCCGTCTCAGATCCAAATCCGAATCTATGTAATGTATCATACAGGTGTGCTTTCTTGATATTTTTCATGGCACTGATCAGGCCCACGTTACAGGAATAGGCGATTATATCCTCACAACTGACCCTGCCATGTGTAGAAATACAATTTATGGTTGTGTCTCCAATCTCTATCTCACCGTCACAGGTAAATGTGCTTTTTAACAGGTCAGGTTTTCTTTCAAGAATAGTTATCATGGAGAATATCTTCAAAGTAGAACCCGGTTCAAACGAATCAACCACAGAAAAGTTTCCAAGCATCCATGGAGGATATGAATAAAATTTTTCCGGGTTAAAGGTGGGGGCATGTGCCAGCGCGAGAATCCTGCCGGTTGATACTTCCATTACAACAGCAACGCCCCGTCGTGCGCCCGATCGTGCAACACCATCAGCCAGTGCCCTCTCGGCTGTATCCTGTATGAGGCGATCAACGGTGAGAATAACTGAATAGCCCTGCTGAATGTTTCTGTCGGGCTTAACGATCCTGTCCCGTTCAGAATCACCGGTAAGCAGGCCGTCATATTTATACTCCATACCCTCCAGCCCATGATTATCCACTCCAACGAAACCAAGCAGCTGTGCTGCCAGGTTCCCGTTTGGATACACCCGAAGGAACTCTTTCTTAAATCCCACACCATGTATATTCAGCGACTGGATCTTATTCGCCGTGGCATCATCTACCTTTCTTTTAATCCACACGAAACGCTTGTCGCGCTTCAGCCTTTCGAGGATTCTGCTCCTGTCCACGTTCACTATCCCGGAAAGGGTAGCTGCTGTTTTTTCAGGTTCGGTAATAATTGAAGGATTTGCGTATACCGAATTCCGTTCAATACTCATGGCAAGAATGTCACCATTGGTATCCTTGATATATCCGCGTTTTATCTTAACGGAATTGTAGGGTGAGAGGATGATTTTTGTTGAGAAGTGCAGATTAAACAGCCTGTACATAAACGCGGCGGCTATAACCACTATTATTATTCCCGTAATTAATACGCGACGATTAAATACTGTCTGGTTCATACACCCACTGCCGGACACAACCTCAACCGGGTAAATGTTTTTTTCAAAGTTCTGACTACTGTATCAGGCCCAGCCTTGAAAAATCAAGGTTCTTTATATTCTGCGTATTCCAGTACATAACAAAGGCCCTCCCCTTAATGCGCTCAACCGGAAGATATCCGAACCCCCTGCTGTCAAAAGAATTCTCCCTGTTATCCCCCATGGCCACTACCATGTTCTCGGGCACTATACCCTCGATCAGCTTCTCGCTGAATCCCCTGTAAGTGGTATGACCCTTCACATATGGTTCTTCCAGTTTCCTGTCATTTACATATACACTCCCGTTGCGAATATGCACCTCGTCCCCTTCAACTGCGATACACCTTTTGATAAAATCCTTTTCTTCTTCGTTAGGAGGTCTGAATATGATAATATCATTTCGCTTCACCTCGCGAATACCCGCAAAGTCAAGGTGGACAGGCTTGTCCATGAAAATCATCTGGGGAATTATAGGTCCGTATGTTATCTTTTCTACCAGCAGGTGATCACCTACCAGCAGGGTATCTTCCATTGAACCCGTAGGAATAAAGTATGCCTGCACGATAAACTGGCGTATATGCATGGCAAGAATAAATGCCACAAGTATGGCATCAAAGAAATCCCATGCTTTATGGTAGATGCGGGTACGGTTTGGAGCCATGTCAACGAAGTTATTCAGAAGCATCTCCCTGTCATCTTCAGTCATAAGGGAGATGGGAAAAACAGTCTTGTTGTATTTCTCCCGTACTACCAGGTCACTGAATACATTCACTTCGATATAGGTTATCTCATCAGCGGGTATTTTGTACACTTCTTCACTACCCCGGATTTCCACCATTTCCGGCGAGACCTTGATAGATCCACCCTTAAACTTCCTGTATTTCATAATAAAATTGATAAGCCGTATCATGAAAACGGCAGTGATAATTCCGCCAATAAAGTATGTCCCTTCATAAGGGATAGCAACTGCAAGAAATATGGTGGAATACAGCAACAGTAACACAAATCCGACGTGCCTGATGAAGAACCGACTCGCCTCTCCTTCCTGTAATATGGGAAATTCTGTATCACTGGCCACGTTTTTATCGAACCTGAGAAACTGTAACATCAGATGCTCCTTAGACTTAAATTCATTTTTACACTTTCATACGGGAAATAAATGCGCGTATGTATGCCACGAAGAGTATGGAATATGTATAATATGTTATATATACCACCGGTTCGTTACATTTTTTATTGCAAATTTGACTGGCATTATATAGAATAGCTCAACTAATGTGTCTACAATTTTTTTATTATGAAAAGAATATCAAATAATGCAGCAACACTTTCAGACTCAAATAAAATAAAACTGGCATCTATATTGAAAATCCAGAAACCACGAAACACGAAATCGTCTGATATTATTTCCCATTTGCTCACTTATACCGGATTGGATGCGGCCCTGTCGGAATGCAGCCGGGATGAGCTCATGGTATTGCGACTGCTGGTCACCACAGGCAGATCTTTTACTTTCAGGGATATTGAGAAAGAACTTGATCTTTCCATACCGGAAATTGAAAAAATTTCCGACAGCCTTTCATCCCGCCTGGTGGTATATGTACTCAAGAACAGGCAGTTGTTGAACAACAAGCTTGACAAGGTGTTTATCTACCCCGAGGTGGCTGAATTGTTCGCCTCCATAAGTGGAAAAGAGCTGAAAAAAAAGCTACAGTCACTTTCCGGCTCTATTAACCCCGGGCAGGAGGCTGCACCCAAACTTAAATTCAACCCCAGAAGTCATGCCTTTGCATTACTGGCGCTACTTGCTGAACATGGCGGCATTACCACCCTCGATGAGCTGGCAAAGAAAATCCCGTTATCCTCAGTAGAGAAAGTTCTACATGAATTGAAAGAAAAAGGTATCATTTCAATTTTCCACAGCATGGAAAAACGTTTTATCACCTTCATACTGATTGATAAAAGATATATCACCCCTTTGCTGGCCATGTATCCGTCCCCGGTGCCCGCGCCGGAGGGATTTAAACACAATCGATACAAGCTGCTCTACTCACTTCTTAAAACATATGATGTTATCACCGGATATGGTCTTTTCCTTACCCAGAACAGGGAATTCAGAAAAATTGATTTTTCCAGGTTAAGTACAGCCATGCCGCAGCTTGAAACGATGTCGGGGAAAACCCTGTCAAGATCTCACCTCGCATCGCTCTGCCTGTACATTTTATACCAGATGAAACTACTCAGTATATCCAGGGAAAATGTATCTATTAATTTTAAACCAGTTGAAGAACAGCTTTCACGTCCTGCATCATTTTTAAAGATTGTTATGGACGCGATTATTACCCCAACACAAAAAGACCCATTGCTGGAGCCGCAGGTGGAGATACCTGACAAAGAAACTGTAACCGTTATCAGGGACAGGGTTACAAAGCAGCCCGGACACTCCATTGCATCTCTTTTTTCAATTTACCAGCTTGAAGCGTATTCATCCCTGATGATATATGATCTCTCTGATCTACCATCTTTAAATGAAACACTGGCCCGGGAATTCAGCCATGCCATGAACTTTTTTCTTCTGACTGGTGTCTTTGCCCTTGATGATAACATGGTTGTTTTATCTGACGCGGGTATGGATTTGTACAGGCATTCACGGGATATTGACGACGTACTGGAAGCCCCCAAAACCATATACATCAATCCTGACTTTACCGTAATGATACCGTCACGGGAAGTATCATCCGAAATTCAATATCATATTCTGGCCCATACAGACATAATACAGGATGACATGATCATTCACGCCCGGATTACCCGGCAGTCCATATTGAAAGCACAACAGCGAGGCATGGATCAGGATGTTTTCCTGCATTCACTGGAACAATACGCGAAAAACAAGATACCGCAAAACTTGAATTTTCAATTAAGAGAATGGGTTACAAAAACTCTCAGGGTGCAGATACGTCGTGCCATCCTGCTGCATTCCAGTGATCCGGAATTTATAGATGAAATCACAGAGGGGAAACTAAAACCGGCAATAGAGAAACGGATTACACAACATTATGCCATAATCAACCCTGACTACCTGGACAGAATAATAAAGGCCTCTCACAAAAAAGAGGCCGTCATATCAATCTTCGAAGATGAGTCGTAATCTTTCAGTATGTATGGGTGACTATTAAATTACATCAATTTTCCTGGGAAATTTCCAGTTGATAAATTCACTGAGGGCATTTATTGTTTTATCGGTAACAAAATAGATCCTACCGTGAAGTTTGACAACTGCCCCCTTGTAATGGGACAATTTCATATTGTGATCAACCCAGCCCACGGGCTCAACTTCACGCCAGTTATTGCAGGTTTTCAGCACGGGGATTTTTCTAAGATGCAGCTCCCTGATCTTGCCGTCTTTCACCGCATCAAACAGTATTTTTTCCCACTCCATACAAACTCACTATAGAAAATATATTATCTTTTCCCGGTAACGGGTTCCACTTGACTACTTCGTTCTGCAATGCCTGTCATCTGACTGGTACCAGTTGCCTTTACGATACACATAACAGACAGCCATTGTAAAACCCTTACCCTTGTAAATAACCTCTGCATTCTTCCTGTCAATTCTTTTATCGGCAATTTTCATGTCTTCATCAAGATATGAAAATAATAATGAAAGAGCCAGTGCAAGCCTCAGGTAACTTTCATTATCGATGTCCGGTGGTTTTTTACGGGGGGGATGCAGCATTGTCTCAAAAAAATGTGAAACAACAGTATGGGGATCAGCCTTCTTAAGATTACGGTAGTTCTCAAAACCAATCCTCCTGGCTATGCGACGACCGTTCTTAGTGTCTTTTTTCATTTTGCTGACAAGCCTGTATATATCACTTTTGAATTCAGGGTCAACATGTTCATCATAAAGCGTCATAAGCTTTCGCTGCTGAAATAAAGATTTCATATTATTAACGGTAGACTCAAGGCCCCGGTCGAGAAACCAGGCATTGGCGGGTATTGATATAAGCAGGATCATTACCACCCAACAGGTTCGGCAACATGTCCTATTTGTTATTGATAATGGATTTAAGCCTGTTGATCTCATCCTGCAATACCATGTTTTTCTGTTTCTCCCTGTTAAGTTTATTATGCAGATCGATGGCTTCCTGCCTGCTTAACTCGTGGGCACGTTCACTGGCATCAATTATCTTATTCGCATCATCAAGTTCTTTTGTGGAAAACTCAATTACCGACTCCTGGGCGTCTATTACATTCTTCGCGTCCATCAGCTCCTTTCTTCGCAATTCAGCCAGCATTTCTTCTGCATTGATCCTTTTCTTCATCTCAAACATTTCCTGCTGACGCATAACGGAAAACTCGGTTATTGCCCTGTTCAGATCTTTCTGCTCGGTTATGAGATTTTTTTCAAAATTGATAATATTTTCAAAGGCGTGTTTCTCCTTGTCAGATTCAAATACATCATGCCTGTTGATGTCCAGCAGGTTCTCGTATGCCTCTATCCTGTTTTCCGATTCCCTGGATACCACTGATAATATCTCACGATACCGCTCAACTATTAACGTTTTCTCGAGTAGTAAAAGGAATTCACGTTTTTGTATGGGCCTGGAGATAAATTCTACATGAAGCTGGTGGGCGGCAAGATTTGACGCCTTGCGCAACTGCCTTTTATACAGGACAACAAATTTCATGAACCCCTGCAGCCTTGAATCTTCCCTGCATATATTCATCACCTCATCAATTGAAGGATCCACAAGATCAATTATAAATATATTAATACTGTTGAGAACTATATTACAGCCTGAAAAATCTTTTTCTTTTACAATCGTGATACTGAGGCCAAGAGATTCAATAGCATCAGCAATACCTTCACCCTTTTTATTGTCTGTAAGGTACCATATATCAACACGTTCCATTGTCAGTCCCTGCACTATGAATAAATTCGGTACGGTATACTACACATACCAGCTACCACTAGTCTATTTCTGTTCTATAAAATCCAGAACAATTTTTCCATCAGCATCACGATAGAGCCGCACCTTCGACTCTTCTTCTCCCGCCAGGCGGTTGTCTGAACTTCTCAACAATGAGAAATCACTTTGCTCCATGAATTCCTGCAGAATAAGTATCTGCTCTTCAATATCTGCCGAACCATCATCCTCGAAATACTGATCCATAAGCTTCTTCAGCTTCTTCTTTGAAGCAGTTTCAATACAGTGATTTCCCAGGTGCAGATGTACGTTGCTTTTCATTGCAATAACTCACCCGGCATGCCAGTTTTCACAGTGCATACTGTATATCATATACAGTACATGCGCAACAAAAAAAGCTCCCGCCTTTAATCAGCAGGAGCATATTTATAAATATGAATATCCGGTAGCGTCAGGAAGCGTCCCATTTACCTTCTGATCGAAGTCTCTGCACCACCTTCTGTGCCTCACCTTTTAATTCCATGTAATCGGTCTTGGCAACCCTGTTTAGAGGGAATTCGCCGGAAGTAATGATCTCAACATGAGAAGGCCTGGAATAGGATGAAATATCCTCGCACGCCCCCATCACTTCTTCAACTGAAATTGTCTCACCCTCAACAGGCTCAACGAAGGCTATAATACCCTCTGAATACACCTCGTGGGGGGCCCCTACAACAGCGATCTGGTTTATCTTGCTTTTCAGTTTCTCAAATATGTGATGCTCAACATCATCAGGAAACACCTGGTACCCCTTGGGCTTTATTACCAGTTTTGATCTTCCCGAGAAATGCAAACCTTCATCGTCATAATACCCGAGGTCTCCCGTATAGCAAACTCCCTCTTTTGAAATTGTCCTGGTTGTATTCTCCGGGTCGTTTAGATACCCGATAAATACCTGCGGCCCTGAGAAACAGATAGCCCCCACCTCACCACGGGGCTTTTCCCTCCCCGCACTGCCATCAGCATTCATCGGCTCCCTCACCGTAAGGGGACACAGCGGCATATCATAGCCGATACTTTTCACAATCTCATCAACACCGGCATCAACATCAGTATATGTGCAGAAACCGGACGTTTCCGTAAGACCGAGACCGGTTCCAATTTTCGGGGACATCTTTTTCATCTTCACCAGGAATTCACGGGAAACCGCCTGCCCGCCGTAAATGGCAAAACGCAGGCTGGAAAGATCAAACTGGTCATATTCCGGAAGACGCCATTCCATGTTAAAAAGAGCGGGGATCTGCCCCAGGCAGGTAACCCGGTGCTCCTGGATTGCCTCAAGACTCATCTTCGGATCAAATATATGCAACAGCACTGACACGCCTCCGCCGTAAATGGTGGTGGCAAGCTGTTCAGTTGTACACCCCACATGGGAAGGAGGAAGGTTTATGAGAAAAATATCGTCCCTGCGAATTTCGAAAGCTGCGGCCAGTCCAATATTCTGGGTAAGTATTCCCTCGTGGCAAAGTAGCGCAGGCTTGGGTGAACCGGTTGATCCCGTGGTAAAGATGATAAGGCAGGGGTCACGCTTCTCAACACTTTTATGTGCCCTGCGAACGGAACCGGTAAAGAGGCTTTTTATAAATACTTTTTTAATATCCTTCACAAATTCCGTGATACCCACGGCCCCGTCCATGATAAGATCTTCTTCTTTTTGAAACTGTATCCAGTGCTCCACGAAAGGAGACTGTGCCATTACATCCTTAATCATGGGTCTGAAATCAGCCACCGGGGTCTTCCCCAGGAAAAAGTAGGCCTTTGGCTTCAACCTGTCCATGCAGTATTGTATTTCACCTGTCTTTAACCTCAGGTCAAGTGGGGCCACAATAATGCCCGTCCTGTAACATGCGTACATTAAGTATACATGCTCTTTCAGCAAGGGCAGACTGGTTACAACAATGTCCCCTTTCTTCAGTCCGATTGAAAGCAGTTTTGCCGCAAAGGCCGACACGGATGTATTAAAATCCTTCCAGGTAACCTTTTCACCGGTATTATGTTCAATTATTGCGATATCTTTTTTCTTTGTTTTTGCATACTGTGCTACATAATCAGCCATATTCGGCTTCAGTTGTTCATACAATTCAAGGGCTTTCTGGTCTTTCTGCGGATCTTTCATGACAGCCTCCCGTAAAAATGCCTGTTCTTTGTATTATAATACATTCATACTATACATTTATAAAAATAGCAACTATAAAAATAAATGTTATCAGAAAGGATAACGGAAAATAAACGTGACTACTCAGCTATGACTAAAATATTGATTATTATTCATTTTAGAATAATTTTGATTATTCAGCATGACAGCTGAGTAATGACAAATAAACACAAATTACACTTGCATTTTAATATATGCTGTAATATCTTGTATTATGTCACATAATATGATGCTTTTTTTGGAATTTTCGTCAATTATCATTACACTGTAAGAAACGTGCAAAAGACCCCCGATAGTCTATCAAAATTTTTTTAATAAAATGCTTGCCATAGTGATCATGTTTTTAACATCTGGGGGAAATTTATTAATACAGGGATTATACACTACATAAGGAATAAAATATGAGAAAAGCAACCTATATAGCCCTATTTGTTCTGCTGCTTTCTCTCACGCTTGTGTCGATGGACACCAGGTCGTTCTGCTGGAACCTGCTGGACCTCTTTAATGATACCGTATACAGCGAAGAGGGACTACAGAAGGCGATAGAATATGAACCGAACATGGATCACTTTTTCCTGCCGTCAATTGAGGGAAAAGACCTGTTCGCCTCTATAGATGATCTGTCAATCTGCAGGCGTGAAGAAGTACGCAGGTACCTGTACATGTACCTTACGGTGGGAAGGGAATACGTAAAGAACTCCATACACCGGTCATACATGTACATGGAGATAATTGAAGATGTTATGGAAGAATACCCCGAAATACCACGGGATATGGCCCTTCTGCCGCTTCTTGAAAGTGGTTTCAATCCCCGTGCTGTTTCAAAAAGCAGGGCAGTTGGACTCTGGCAGTTCATGTATCCCACTTCACAGATGCTTGGGCTTAAGATCAACAACTGGGTTGACGAAAGGCGGCACATCGAAAAGTCGACCCGCGCGGCATTGCGTCACCTGAAAAACCTGTATTCTATCTACGGTTCATGGGAACTTTCCCTGGCCGCCTACAATGGCGGGGCGGGGCATGTAAGCCGAACAATGAAAAGAACAGGCATCAGGGATTACTGGAAACTTGCTGATTCGGGCCAATTGCGTAATGAAACAAGCGAGTACGTGGCACGGTATGCCGCCCTGGTTCTCATTTACAAGAACAGGGAATTGTTTAATATCGGCAGGGATCTTAAAAATATCCCCAAAACAGTGGAAACCGAAAACATGCTGTTGAAATACCCGGTCAATATTCATTCATTCTCAAAAATAACGGGTATATCAATTAAGACCATCAAGCAACTCAATCCCGAACTGAAACGCAATGTAACACCCCCATATACAAAAAAGTATTCACTGCGGGTGCCCTCTGAAAAAAAAAAGGATATAGAGAAGGACAAAAAAAAACTTTATAAAATACGATTTTCAGGGATAAAGAAACACACGGTGAAGAGAGGCGAATGCCTCTCTTCAATCGCCCGGCGTTATAAAACCCGCCTCTCTCATATTATCTTTCTCAACGACATTAAAAACCCGCATCTTATCAAGCCCGGCAAAAAACTGTATATACCCATCTAGAGTTTTACTGTATCTTCTCAACCTGGTTTTTTACATCACCATTAGTATCTACAACATCGAGAATATCAGCCGGAATCTCTTCACCTGGTTCCTGGAAACGTGACTGCAATGCCTGGATAGTACCCGTATCGGCATCGGAAACAGATTCTCCCTTTTCCCGTTGCTGCACCCTTTCAAGTATTACCTTTTCGTCACAGGCGGCCTGCACGAAACGAATTGGGATATTCCTGGAATTAAAAAAACTGTAAAGATCAGCCCTTTCCTCACTGTTCCAGTATGTTGCGTCTATAATGGCATTATGCCCGTATTCTACGCTGGTTACCGCGTGGTTTTGCAGGGCAGTGTATACTTTTTCTGTCATTTCAGGGGTATATATCCCCTTCTCTGCATCAGCACCGGCATCCTGATATATATCCAGCCCCGCCATCTTCTTTCGTATGGCATCGGTGTTGAGAATGATCCCTCCTTTCTGTCCTGCCAGTTCAGCCGCCACGGTACTCTTGCCGCTGCCGATCCTGCCAAAGACCACGTATACCGTGGAAGATGCTGGCCTGGTCATGTAGCTTTCAGCCAGGTTAAAATAATCCCTTGCCACATTTATGAGTTCATTTCGCTGTTCTTTACTTAGTCCATCGTTTGATGTCTGGAAACTGTTGATCTTGCCTCTCACCATTGCCCGGTAGCAGAGGTAAAACCGTATAAGCGGGATGGCACCATAATCACCGGTATTCATTATATAACGGGTCAGCAGGTAATTAGAGAGATACTTCTCTCCGGCAACGTCCATGTCCATTATAAGAAATGCGGTATCGGCAATGGTATCGATGTAGCGCAAGCGCCGGTTGAACTCGATGCAGTCGATCACCTTGATGTCCTCGTCCATGTAGTACAGGTGTTCAAGGTGCAGGTCGCCATGACAGTCCTTCACAAATCCCTGGCTGTTTCGTTTCTTGAAATAGTCTTCATGTTCATTTATGAATGAATCTGTCCATGCACGCATCTTTTTATGCTGGTCAGGGTCTATGGTTGTTCCCATGTACTCATCCAGCTGATCGAAGTTTTCCAGTGCGTTGGTGCGAACCTCGTCCACCCCCCCAAATCCTTTCAGCCCCTCTGAATTATCTGCTTCGGCATGAAAATTATATATTTTCCTGGCCACAAGATCAACTATATGGGTATTTAAACCTCCCCGTTTCACCACGTTCTTCAGGCAGTATTCATGGGGAAGGTATTTCATCTTGAGCACGAAGGCAGTCACCTTCTCGTCGGGGATGGTTTCGTCCTCGCTGAGACTGTAAGAACCATTTTTTTCAAGCAGCCGGTTTACCCCCAGGTAGGCGTCAGGGGTGGTACGGCTGTTCAACCGCAATTCCTCGTATGTATAGTATTTACGGTCTTCGAAGGACGTAAAATCCAGGAAACCGAAGTCAACCGGTTTCTTCACCTTGTAAACGTATGGCCTGGCAATGAAAACGTGCGAGATATGGGTTTCAACATGGTCCACTTTCTCCGGTTCATGAGGATAGCTGGAAGGCTTCATAAGAAATGACACGATGTCCTGCATACATGGCTCCTTTAATCATAATTGCTGTACCTATTCTCGTATGCTGTCAACTTTCATGTCAAAGAAATTATAAAGAAGTTGAGTGAAAAGTGAAGGGTGAGGAGTGAACAGTGATACTTTTATTTATTGCAGTGATGAGCCATTTACTATACCATCTCCATCGAAATATATAAATGGAGGATGATGTAATGATCTCACGAATTGACCATGTATCAATCGCGGTGCGTGACCGTGAAAAGGCTGAAAAATTCTTCACTGAACTATGCGGACTCGTTCCCGGCGTATTTGCAGAAGATGACAACATGAAATACAGGTGGCAGATATATTCAGCAGGTGACCTCAGCAGGCTTGAGATAATGAATCCCACCGGTGAGGGAAGTTTTCTTGATAATTTCCTGGCAAACAGGGAAGGCGGCGTCCATCACCTTGACTTCGAGGTTCCCGATATTTACGAGGCGAAGAATAAGCTGGAAGAGATGGGCATCCCCTACTTCGGTTTTAATGATTACGGTGACATATGGAAGGAACTGTTCATTCACCCAAAAGACGCCTTTGGGGTGTTAATCCAGCTTGCAGAATTCGCCCCCGATGACTGGCTGGGTGATGAAGCACGCATGAAAAAGGGAAAGAAATGGGAAGTGAAGAAACACAATAATGGCGCCACCCTCACCTTCGCCCACCCCGGCGGCGGCACAGTGGACATAGAACTCACCCCGTCAGAGATGAAAAACCTTGCATCAGAGCTTAACAACAGCTGAACCACAGAGACTCAGAGGTAACTATTTCAGAAGAAAAAAAGGGGAACAGGTGCCCGAACGTCATTCCTGTTCCCCCGAGGAAAGGTTTGTATGGTACGTTACGCTGTATAGCTGTATGGTAATTCTGTTTGCTGTAAAGCAGATATAATAGCATTCAAAGAGTCGGCCGCATCACCGGTTACCAGTGTAACGTTGGAATGTACATACAGGCTGTTCTCCACACCCGAATAACCCGGCCTGTCGTCCCTGTTGCAGACAATAACGTGACCAGCCTCCTGCACGTTTAACACCGGCATCCCGTAGATAGGGGTACCGCTGGCAGTATTGGCTGCGGGATTTACCACGTCACAGGCACCAACCACTACCACCACGTCCGTATCAGAAAACTCGTGGTTTATCTCTTTCAGGTCGTACAGCCTGTCGTAGGGGATCTCAACCTCCGCAAGGAGTACATTCATGTGCCCGGGCATGCGGCCTGCAACCGGGTGAATGGCAAATTTCACGTCCACACCCCGTTGTTTAAGCTCGTCGTACAGGCTTTTCACCTGCCACTGGGCCTGTGCCAGCGCCATCCCGTATCCAGGCACCATTATTACCCTGCCGGCACCCGCCAGTCTTTTTACAAATTCTTCGTCACGTATCTCTGAGCTACACTGTGTTCGCATTTTTCGTAAAATATTACCAAGGGTTGCCGCCGCATCACCGGTTACCAGTGTAACGTTGGAATGTACATACAGGCTGTTCTCCACACCCGAATAACCCGGCCTGTCGTCCCTGTTGCAGACAATAACGTGACCAGCCTCCTGCACGTTTAACACCGGCATCCCGTAGATAGGGGTACCGCTGGCAGTATTGGCTGCGGGATTTACCACGTCACAGGCACCAACCACTACCACCACGTCCGTATCAGAAAACTCGTGGTTTATCTCTTTCAGGTCGTACAGCCTGTCGTAGGGGATCTCAACCTCCGCAAGGAGTACATTCATGTGCCCGGGCATGCGGCCTGCAACCGGGTGAATGGCAAATTTCACGTCCACACCCCGTTGTTTAAGCTCGTCGTACAGGCTTTTCACCTGCCACTGGGCCTGTGCCAGCGCCATCCCGTATCCAGGCACCACGATTACCCTGCCGGCATTCATCAGCTTTGATACGTCGATATCCCTTTTCTCACTGGCATCCCGTGTATGCACAGGTGATGCGGTGACCGGCCTTGAAGATGACGGGCCCGATGAAACCGTGGTTTTACCTGTCAGTATATCAATTAGTGAGCGGTTCATTCCCCTGAGCATGATCATGGTAAGGATAAGTCCGGCAGCCCCCACCACCGCTCCGATGGCCACAAGCAGTATCTCTTTCACCGCGAAACCACATATAGATGCCGCAATCCCTGAAAGAGAGTTAAGCAGGGAGATGGTAACCGGCATATCGGCACCACCGATACGTATGGTAAACAGTATTCCATACAGCAGTGCTATCCCCACCAGGATTACCGCAAGAAGAGTAATTACGGCCGGCTCTGCAAACGGCGTTGCGATAAGGATAGACGCCATTGCCAGCAGCAACAGAAGTGAAAAAACGGCATGCCCCTTCAACTGAACCGGCCTTTGGGCTATAACAGAATGCAGCTTTCCGGCGGCAACCAGGCTTCCACTCAATGTTACCCCCCCCACAACAATGGCAAGCATGCTGGCCATGGATGCCGGCAACGCCAGGGACCCGGGGGCTTCCACCAGCAGCACCAGTGAGACCAGCAACGATGCGCCGCCGCCAAACCCGTTGAAAAGCGCCACCAGCTGGGGCACCTGCAATGTTGAAGGCTTTGCTCCCAGGAAAAGTCCCACTATACTGCCGCATGCGACGGCTGCCAGGAGGAGGGGGATTCCTATTATCTGCTCATGCAGCATCACCACTATAATAGCTGCCGCCATGGCAAGGGTACTGAGACGATTTCCCACCACTGCAGTCCGTGGCGAACTTATCAGCTTGATATTTACAGCTACCAGTAAAACCAGCGCGATTGAAATTATTTCATATGTTGATATAGTCATAAATATTTACCTGGCTATACTTTATATTATTTTCTCCCCGACTTGAACATCTTTAACATCCTTCCAGTCACGTAAAACCCGCCAACAACGTTTATCATCGCCAGCATGATTGCCAGGAATCCAAGTATTTTACTTCCAATTATGGCTGCGCCGGCTGTTGCCGTTAAGGCTCCAAGTATTGTTATACCTGACAGGGCGTTCATTCCCGACATCAGGGGAGTATGCAGTAACGGGGGAACTTCACTTATCAGCTTATAACCCAGGATCATGGAAACAGCGAATATTACAAGCAACGCAAGATAACTCATTGTTCCACCTCCTGCCTGTATAATTCTAATTCATCAAGAACATCCCTGTTCACCAGTTTTCCCTCCCTCGTTACCAGCGAAGAAGCGATTATTTCATCATCCAGGTCTACATTGATCTTTCCCCTGTCTGCCAGCAATTCAAGTAAATGATAGATGTTTTGCGCGAAAAGAAGGCTGGCTGTTGAGGGAACTGATCCCGGAATGTTCTGTGTACCATCAATATATACATCATGCTTCACACATACCCTGCCAGCCTCGGTCAACTCGCAATTGCCACCCTGGTCAACTGATATATCAACTATGGTAGATCCCGGCTTCATCATCTTTACCATCTCTTCGGTAATCAGCACAGGGGCCATTTTCCTGGGAATAAGGGCCGAGAGTACTACGATATCCGCTTCTTTAATGATACCATGTAACGCCTGCCTTTCTTCCTTCAGCAGATCCTCCGGGAGATGCCTCGCGTATCCACCGTCACCAAGAGCTT
>CAZVRB010000019.1:0-41362 GCA_964629365.1 uncultured Leptospiraceae bacterium | reverse complement strand
CTTCCGGATTATTGGGAATTGAAAATAATTCTTTATAACAATAATCTTTGAAATTACAATTCACATAATTTTTTTTAACCGCAGATAAATAGAATTAAGTGAAAAGTGAAAGATCTTGTTTATACAGAATGGATTCCCGCCTTCGCGGGAATGACAGTTTTGATGGTTTTCCCAAAATTCCGGAATGAGCCATTCAAATCATAAGCAATTATATCCTTACGCCGTACCCCTTTGCGTTTCTCTGCGCTCTTTGCGCCTTTGTGGTAATCCTTTAAAAATTTAACAATTTAATTATTAATGAATTAATTGACAATTTTGTATGGTACATATAATAATATACACCACACATCACCACAATAATCCAGCTCAAGGAGAATGGCATGCGATTGAAAACATATTTTAAGGCCGTGGCTCTGGCATCTGCAGCATTGCTGATAGTATCATGCGCGTCAACAAAAGACAAAAAAGCAAAAGTTCCCGATAACGGACAGGGAAAAATATTCTGGGATGATGGCTCCTTGAAAGGCAGGGGATTATTTAAGAATAAGATGAAAACAGGCCAGTGGACCCTATTTCACAAAAGCTCGGGTGAAAAACTTGCCGAGGGAAACTACGTAAACGACCAGCAGCAGGGACAATGGATCTATTACCATAAAAATAAGCAAAAAAGCCTTGAAGGTACATTCGACCAGGGGCAGAAAACAGGCCAGTGGATCGCCTACTACCCCACAGGTGAAAAGATGTGGGAAGCAAATTTCGTAATCAGAACCAAGACAGAGTCAGGATTTGAAATGCGAATTGGCGGCATAGAGGGCATAAAGAAATCTTTCTTTAAAAACGGAAAGGTCTGGAAAGAGGAAGAATACCGGCAGGGGGTGAAATCGGGGAGATCACAGGAATACTACGAGAACGGGCGTCCCAAAGAAATTGCCTGGTATAAGGAAAATGCCTATGACGGCAAAATGAACAAATGGTATCCTAATGGCAAGGCTAAAGAGCAGGGGTTCTATGATTCGGGTAAACGTGACGGCAAGTGGACATTCTATTACGAGAACGGCCAGGTGTCCCAGTTGGGGAGGTTTAACGATGATAAGCTCAGCGGACAATGGAAGTTTTATTCGGCTGAAGGCCTTCTTCAGAAAGAGGGAGACTATGCCATGGGAAAAGAATCGGGTACCTGGACATTCTACCAGTATCCTTCAAAGTATAAGCGGCTGAAATCCATGGAACTGTATTTAAACGGGGGAATGGTAGACTCGGGTAAAGAATCACTTCTCTACGATGAGAAGGGTAATCTAACCGGGAAGGGACAACTCTCAGGGATTCCCAAGGCAATATACCAGGTGGAGAAAAACGGGAAGGACGCAGGTACCATCACCTCGGCTTCGGTTCCAGCCGATAGCCCGCAGGGAAAGATACAACACTCCTGGACCGGCAAATGGCAACATCCCAAGAGAAACGGCAGCTGGACGGAGTATTACCCCGGCACCAGAAACGTGAAATACAAGGCCACCTGCATGATGGACAAGCTGAATGGGAAATATACTGAATATTTCCCCAATGGCAAAGTGAAGGCAGAGGGCGAATATCTCAACGGAAAGATGAACGGCATGTGGACGTTTTATACCAGCAACGGTTCAAAAGACGAAGAAAAATCAGGAAGGTACATGCTGGGCAAAAAATCATCTTTTTAACAGGTAACTGCAACTAGTTACAACATGATCCTCATTGGAATCCCCCCGCGCTGCGCGCCCCCTTTATTAAAGGGGGCTTTTTGTCATGTACCATTCTTTTGAATATTTTGTAAAATAATTATTAGAAAGGAAACTTCTTAGTTAAAATATGACACGGCATTTCGGAAGATTGCTACACCTTCTCCCTCTTCGGGAATTTCAGTGTTATTTCTCCGGGCCTGCTCCCTGAGATACGTCCAGTCATCCCGTTGCCTGAAGAATATATGCCTCTCGGGATGTGGCATCATACCCATGATCCTGCCTGTTGTATTGCTTATGGCGGCTATATCATGTATGGACCCGTTGGGATTATAGGGAAACTCACCCCCTGCAGCACTGCCGTCGGGAAGAGTATAGCGCATTACCACCTGCCGGTTCTGCTCCAGGGTTTTTATGGTATCTTCAGCAGCAAAGAGATTCCCCTCGGCGTGGGCAACGGGAATGTGCATCCGTTTGATGCCCCTGGTAAAGACACATTGTGAGGCCTGCTCAACCTGCAGGTCTATCCAGCGGCACTGAAAACGAAAGGTGCGGTTATGCTCAAGGGATACTTCAGTGCCCCCGATGGGCTTGCTGATGGCAGGAACTATGCCGAGATTTGCCATCACCTGGAAACCGTTGCAGATACCAAGCATGAGGGTATCCCTTTCAATAAAATCCTGGAATTCCTGAAACAGGTTATTCTTGATCTTGTTGGCAAGGGCCTTGCCGCTGCCTGTATCATCACCATAAGAAAACCCGCCGGGAAATGAGAATACCTGGTAATCTTCAAGAAGCTTTTTGTTCTCGATGATCTCGTTTATATGAATGATATCAGACTTTGCCCCGGCCCATTCAAAGGCATACCGGGTTTCCTCGTCGCAGTTGATGCCATATCCAGTTAATATTAACGCCCGTGGTTTTGCCATACTTCCCAATCCTGGTTTTTCAGAAATTTTTTAAAAGTCCCTTGTACGATGACATCAGTGTATCTACATCCGTGCGTACTTCTTCCCGGCTTCCCGGCATGGATACCGTAATACCTGTGTCCCCTGTAACCTCGCCGATGCACGCGCATGGTATATCAGAACAGAGGGTTTCAAATGCCTGTGCGTTTTCTGTTGATACAGAAACCAGCACCCTCCCCTGCGACTCAGAGAATAGAATATCATCTCCCCGTGAAACAGCATCAACAGGGACATCCTCAAGGCGCAGGCGACATCCCGTAAGTGCTGCCATGGATGAGCGGGCAATTGCATACCACAGACCACCCCGTTCCACGCTGGTGCTTGAGGCAATGAGTCCCTTCTGTAGTGATGTTTCAAGGGCCCTGTAGGTTTTCATGTTTTCATCCACAGCAACCTTCGGCACGGTATTTCCCACGTAAGGTTCTCCTGATATTTTTTCACCCATATAGGCAAGATATTCACTGCCGCCAAGTTCGTCCCGTGTGATGCCCATTACGTATATACGGTCACCGGCTGCCTTGAAATCAATTGTTTGACAGTTATCAATATCAAAGGTAACCCCTATTGATGATATCAAAAGGGTGGGAGGTACTGATATCTCAACCTCGTTGAAATCTTCATCGTATCCCCTGAAGTCATTGAACATACTGTCCTTGCCCGATACATATGGTGTTCCGTATGCCACCGCAAGGTCGTAACAGGCTTTTGCCGCTTCCTTTAACTGTCCAAGTCGCTCGGGGTTGTTTGAATCGCACCAGCAGAAGTTATCAAGCAGTGCCATCCGGTCAAGTGTGCCCCCCGCCGCGATAATATTTCGTATTGACGTATCAATTGAACAGGCTGCCATCCAGTAGGTATCAATATCACCATATGATGGATACAGTCCCTGCGATAATACTACTCCCCGACGTGAAGCAAAAACTGGCCGGATCACCGTTGCGGGGGCGTTCACCTCTCCCTTACCGTGCAACGGCTTTATCACGCTGTTTCCCTGCACCTCGTGATCATACTGGCGGGTGATAAACTCGTAACTTGCCGTGTTCAGGCGGCCCACCATGTCCGTCATAATCGCCGGGTAATTGTCCGGTTCACTGAATTCGGGATACTTGCTGGAACGTTTGGTATAGGTGGTTTTCAGTTCTTTTCTGGGCAGTCCCTCGTGAAGAAAATGAAGATCAAGATCAAACACCTTCTTGCCATTATAGGTTACTATTCCCCGTCCGGTATCGGTAAAACGCCCGATAATGGTGGCCTCTACACCCCGTCTTTCCATTAACGCGAGAAATTCTTCACAGTTCTCTTCGGGAACAGCCAGGGTCATACGCTCCTGTGATTCGCTTACCCATATCTGCCATGGAGCCATCCCCGGGTATTTTAACGGCACCTTCTCAAGCTCAACCTCGAATCCCCCCGACTCCTGCGCCATCTCGGCAACCGAACAGGATAGTCCACCGGCACCATTGTCTGTTATGGAGCTGTACAGTCCCTTATCCCGTGCTTCTTTTACTATGGCATCAGAAAGTTTCTTCTGGGTGATAGGATCACCGATCTGGACCGCGGTAGCGGGACTTCCTGAAGAGAGGGCCTCTGAAGAGAAGGTAGCCCCGTGTATGCCATCAAGGCCAACCCGTCCCCCTACCATCACTACGCAGTCACCAGGCATGGCTTTTTTCTGAACGGAAGACTTCCCGTTAATTTCACGGGGGATCAGCCCCACGGTGCCCACGAATACCAGGGGCTTTCCCTTGTACCGCTGGTCAAAGTAGATAAAACCCTGCGGGGTGGGGATACCGCTGTTATTACCTCCCACGTTCACGCCGTGAATTACCCCCTCCATAATACGGCGGGGGGACAGCATTCGTGAACTTTTATCTTTCGACCGGTACAGGGGCCTGTTGTCAAATGGACTGGCAAAGCAGAAGCCATACCTGTTGGCCACCGGCTTTGAACCCAGTCCGAAACCGATAGCATCACGGTTAACTCCCACGATACCGGTGATGGAACCGCCGAAGGGGTCAAGTGCGCTGGGGCTGTTATGGGTTTCAACCTTGTCAGCGATCACGTAATTCTCGTCAAATTCGATACCGCCGGCATTATCTGAAAAAACAGACACGCAGAAATCGTTTTTACCCAGGTTTCGCCGAATAACCACGGTGGCTTCCCGTATATACTGCCTGAAGATCCCTTCATCTACATCATCTATTTTGGCTGCAAAAATTGTATGCTTGCAGTGCTCACTCCATGTCTGGGCTATAGACTCAAGCTCCACGTCGGTGGGGTTTCGTTTTTCCCTGTCCTTGAAGTAATTCTGGATAACATTCATGGAAAGCATATCCAGGGCAAGTGGCCCCCTGCGTGAACCGTTACTGTCTGGAATTCCTTCCCGTCCCAGCACTGCCAGGTCTTCTTCGGGGAGATCAAGGTTTACGGTATCAACTTCTGTCCGCTCATGAAGATTGACCAGCGGCAGTTCCATGCCCATACCCCCATCGGTGATATACTGGTCACGGTTTTTCACTTTCATTCGCTGAATAAGGGGGTTGTGCAACTCAAGGGCTATTTTTTCGGCTAATTCACGGTTCACCTCCCCCCATACAAAATAAGTTGTTGTGGTAAACACGGATTTTTCAGGATCAAGGGAAGTCTTTACGATATCCTCGATCATTTCCCGCGTTGTATGTGACACGTTATCGGTAACACCGGGCAGGTACCCGATTTCTATGGCACAGCTGAAGTCTCCCGGATCACACGGGGTGTTTATTTGATAATCCTGGGTAACCGGCTGTATAAGTGCCCCGGCTATTTTCTCGCTGACCGATCCTGAAATATCAGCATGCACAAGGTAGTTGTCAGTTATTACAATTTTACTTACAGGATACCCCAGGGATGATAATCGCTTCTGTAATACCTCTCCCCTGAAATCCAGCTCCCGGTAATACACTTCAATACGGTAATCAGCTTTTTCCATTGCCACTCCTGCCACTTCCCTGCATTTTCTGTACTGAATACAGGCTCCCATGTAAAAGTCCAGAATAATTTATCATAAAATATAAAAGGCGCTCATGATAATCATCATGGCGCCATAAGTCCGGTCATCTTTAGCTGGTCGATTCCGGTATGATCAGCTTTGTGCTAAAGATGTGTTATGATGTTAAGTTGCGTTGGTTCCGTTTAAGTGGGTTTGAACAATTATAATTGTATCGTGACATTACAGTCATTTCTAAATAAAATAAATAAAAGCCCGGATTTTTTGCGGTTAAAGATTTGACACATGGTAAAATTCATCATGTAATACTCCATAGAAACAACACCAAGATAAAATGAGCTATGAAAGAACATCAAAATCAGGACGACCCCATACATATTCTGCTTGTAGATGACGAGGAGAAACTTTGTATCCGGCTTGCACGTATACTGGCCAAGGATGGGTACGAAATAGATACTGCCTTCAATGGCAATGACGCCATCAAGCTGATTGATACAAAACAGTATGATATAATACTTACCGACCTGAACATGCCCGACAAGAACGGGTTTGAGCTCATGGAATACGCCAGGGATCATGACATAGATTCGCTCATCCTGGTATTGACTGGTTATGCCTCTATTGATGCCGCTATTCAGTCAATAAAGCTGGGGGCCTATGACTTCATTCAAAAACCCATTGACGTGGAAACTTTCAAGCTGACCATACGAAGGGCTGCTGATACGGTTCGCCTGAAACAGGAGAATGTGCGCAACCTCCAGGAACTGAAAAAACTGAACGAACTGAAGAACGAATTCATATCAGTGGTATCACATGACCTGCGATCTCCCCTTGCCACCATAGGGGCGTATGTAAACTACCTGATGAAAAAAGGCGATCTCAATGAACGCCAGCACAGGTACCTGGGTATTATCCGTGATATTTCTGACAACCTCTACTCCCTGGTTAACGAACTTCTGGATATATCAAAAATCGAGTCAGGTGTCATTCAGTTAAACTACGAGGAAACCGACATCAATGAACTGGTGCAGATCAGTATAAACAACTTCAAGATTCTCGCCCAGGACAAAAACAATAGAATCATATACGAGAACAACCTTGAAGATTCTACTATTACAATCGACAGGATAAAAATTTTACAGGTGCTCAATAACATCATCAGTAACGCCATAAAATTTACCGAAAATGGCACTATAACAATTCATACCACCTGCATCGACAACAGTATACAGGTATCAATAGACGATACCGGAACAGGCATAGACGATGAAGACAT
The DNA here is from genome assembly GCA_964629365.1 of uncultured Leptospiraceae bacterium. Taxonomy (GTDB): domain Bacteria; phylum Spirochaetota; class UBA4802; order UBA4802; family UB4802; genus M55B154. Next base: position 34,420 of record CAZVRB010000019.1, on the reverse strand, counting down.
AAAGGATATTTTTGACGAATTTTCCTACCTGCAGCGAAACGGCACACGTGGTGAAAGTGGTTCGGGGCTTGGAATGGTCATCTGTAAACGTTTCATTGAACTGCACAACGGGGAAATCGATGTGGAAAGCAAACCGGGAGAAGGCAGTAGGTTTATCGTCACCCTCCCCGTGTCTTTTGAAGATAAAGATGAATCATTGAAAACAAACTGAATACTACCTGGCTGGCTACATGTTACATAAACTTCTACCAACAAAAACAGGGATGGCAACAAGGTATCCTATAATAATAATACTGGTTATTCTTACTGCCACGTGTATCAATGCCATGATCCTCAATGAGGTTATTACTTCAAACAGCCGTGATTTCCAGGTTATTGTACAGCAAAAGCAGAAAGAATATCTTACCCACAAGGCTGAATGGATATTACATGACATAAAAAATTCACCATCCCATCTGTCGCCCTCCCGTGCACTCAGAAACTCACAAATGTTTACCATTGAGAAGCCAGTGGGTCTGTATATCTTTACCCGTACCAGCGATGATAATTATTACAGGTTATCCGAGATAGTGATGGCCAACCCCGAGCTGGCGGCCACCTTCAAAAAGGGAACCGCACTCAGTGAAGGACGATCCGGTGAAATAATACGACGGGGATTGACAGAGATATCTGTTGACACTGAAATCCGGTCGAAAAACGGCCATGCCTGGCAAAATGTATTTTTCCCCTTACCCGGTGACAAAAAAAACCACGTGGTTATGATGCAGTCACCAGCCTATAATGCCCTGGCCATACTCAGAAAATTTGAAGAATCTTCACACACCATGAAAATACGCGTACTGATTATTACCTCTATAAGCATGGTTGTGGTAATATTCCTGGTTCTACTGTTTACTCATAATATAACCATGTTCGTTGACAACCTTTCAGGAAGTATGCGAAAGGCGGCCGAAGGTGATCTCTCGGTTACACTGAATCCACACGCCGACAGGGATTTCAGTAAACTGGCAACATCCTTCAACACCCTTATTGAAGAGTTGCGCTCAAGGGAGAAAGACATCGAAGAGCTTAACCAGAAAGACGACCTGTCAGATATCTTTAAAATGGCCGTGTCTACACTTAAAACCGGCCAAATTGAAGATGCAATCACCCTTTTCAACACGGTCATTATCCTTAAGCCCGATAGTTTCGGCAGTTTTTTCAACCTTGGTGTAGCCTACGCCAGGATACGGGAATACGAAAAGTCTGCAGGAATGTTTAACCGTGCACTTGAGATTAATCCAGAGCATCAGCTCACCATGAGCTATATTGAAAAAGTAAAAGCAATTCGCGAGAAGAATGAACCACGTGCATGAGAAATTAGAAAAGACCATATCCACCCTGCCTAACCAACCCGGCGTATACCTGATGAAAAACAGCGATGCCCGGATAATCTATATCGGTAAAGCAGGATCACTGAAAAAAAGAGTATCATCATATTTTCAAAAATCAGACCAGGATATAAAAACCAGGATACTGGTTAAGAACATCCATGATATCGATTATATAGTTACTGATTCTGAGATTGAAGCCCTGCTGCTTGAAAACACACTTATAAAAAAGCATAAACCCAAATATAATGTTCGCCTGAAAGATGATAAACGGTATCCATATATCGCCGTCACCCTGCACGAAAAATACCCCAGGGTAACGTATACCCGCAAGCTTATACAAAACGGTGACCGTTACTTTGGCCCTTACACCGACGCCAGGGCTGCCAGGGAAACGGTAATCCTGATCAACAAGATTTTCAAACTCAAGACATGTAAAAAGGACATACCGCTCCCCCCGGGAGAACGCCCCTGTCTTAATTATCAAATGGGAATGTGCCAGGGTGTCTGCCAGGGTGAGGTGACCCGGCAGGAATACCGCGAGGTAATCGATAATGTAATTTACTTTCTTGAAGGGGAGATAAATCCTGTAATTGAGAACCTGCAGTCACTCATGAAGAACTATTCCGGCAACTATCAGTATGAAAAGGCAGCCAGGATACGGGACATGATCTTCAACATTCAATCAGTATCAGAGACCCAGAATGTTGTGACCCCCATCGGTAAAGACGAAGATTACATTGACATTGCCGGCACAGGGAAAGAAGCGCTGGTGCTTCTTTTCGAGTTTCGCAAGGGCGTGATGACCGGAAAGAAGATATCCGTATTTGATAATATTGACTACTCATCCCCGGCAGAAATACTGTCTTACTTTCTTATCGATTACTACAGGCGGTCAGATATTCCCGCAAGAATTATAACCCCCCTGCAGCTGCACGACAGGCCCATGATACAGCGTTACCTGCATTCACGTTCAGGCGGGGATATTCAAATAACAGCTCCGCGAACTTCCCGTGAGCAGAAAGTGTCATCACTTCTGAAAAGAAACCTGGACATGCTGCGGGCCAGTCACGATACAGAAGATGACGACACCAGTAACAGCGCCATGTTATTTGAATTACAGCAGGCACTTAATCTACCAGATATACCTGAACACATTGAATGTGTTGATATATCAAACATCCAGGGAACACACGCGGTAGCATCAATGGTACATTTTACCCATGGTCAACCGGACAAAAAAGAATACCGAAGATACAAAATACGAAGCTTTACCACGGCAAATGACCCGGGAATGATCCACGAGGTGGTAGGGAGAAGACTTCAATACCTTGCCAATGAATCAGCTCCCCTTCCCCAGCTTTTAGTCATAGACGGGGGACGGGCACAGCTGTCCCGTGCAATCGAAGCAATGGAAGCCCTTGATATTACCATCCCCATTATCGGCCTGGCAAAGCGGTTCGAGGAGATATACACCCACCCATCTGGTGAACCCATTCGCCTGCCAAAAACTTCAGAAGCGTTGAAACTGCTGCAGCGCGTTCGGGACGAGGCCCATCGTTTTGCCATCACCTACCATAAAAAGCTTCGTGACAGCCAGGCCACCCGGTCAATACTGGATGATATCCCGGGCATTGGAAAATCCACAAGAACACGAATCCTCTCAAACATCGACGACCCCGAAAAACTCAAACACATGGACATCCATCAAATAGCCAGCATCCCCGGCATCGGCCAAAAAACCGCTGAAAAGATATACAACCATTTCCATTAAACCCATATGACTGCAACCACAGGGGCATTTTTTCATTAAAATTGCTTGCGGTATTGGTTACCGGGATGCTACAACATGTACAAGATGAACATTATGGTATAATGGAGAATTCCCTATGACAGAAAATACATTGCCTCCGGAAATAATTTCGCAATTGCTGATTGCGCAGAAAAATGAGATCACTGAATATCATATTTACGACAAGCTCTCATCTACCATTAAGGATCGCGAGAATGGCAAGATACTCAAGCATATATCCGATGATGAGTTACGGCATTACAAATACTGGAAATCATTTACAAACAGGGATGTACACCCCAATCGTCTGAAACTGTGGTATTACGTTTTTATTTCCAGGATACTGGGCATCACTTTCGGCCTTAAACTCATGGAGCGTGGCGAAGACAAGGCCCAGGTTAATTATGACAGGCTGGCCGAAAGCATTCCCGGCGCACGCAATATTTCAAAAGAAGAACATTCCCACGAAGAGAAACTGCTGGGTATGATAAAGGAAGAACGGCTAAATTATGCCGGATCAATCGTTCTGGGTTTAAATGACGCACTGGTGGAACTCACCGGTGCCCTTGCTGGTCTCAGTTTCGCCCTTCAGAAAACCGACCTTATCGCGGTTGCAGGCCTTATTACAGGTATCGCCGCATCATTATCCATGGCGGCATCAGAATATCTTTCAAAAAAAACAGAGGGGGACACGGAAAATGCCCTGAAGTCCTCCCTGTATACAGGTATTGCCTATATTATGACAGTGGTTATACTGGTTTTACCATATTTTCTACTTGATCACTATCTTGTCTGTCTTGCATTTACCCTGCTTGCGGCACTTTTAATAATATTTCTGTTTAATTACTATATCTCCGTTGCCCAGGATCTGAACTTCAGGCACAGGTTTTTTGAGATGGCCGGCATCAGTATGGGAGTAGCCCTGTTGTCATTTGGAATAGGATTTCTGGTGCGGACATTTCTCGGTGTAGATGTGTAATCATTAGAATTGGACGCCTGTATAGTGCAATCTCAACCTGCACTATACAGGTGCTCATATATATCTACAATGACAGAAAATTCAGATCAATTATTTGAGGCAGTTCAAGCAGCTGGTCCAAAAATTCCTGTGAAAGCTCATCATCAAGCTCCAGGATTACCAGGGCTTCACCTCCCCTTTTTGTTCGTGCAAGATGCAGGTTAGCAATATTCACATTTCGCTCACCAAGAAAGGTACCTATTGATCCTATTACATTGGGAACGTCATTATTATGCATCACAAGCATTTTTCCAGTAGGTATGAAATCAACCAGGTAATCATCGTATTTAACAATCCATGGTTGTTTACCTATTACAGTGCCCCACAGTTCATTCGTTCCGTTTTCACCTTCAGCCTTGATGGTTACCAGGTGTGTATAATCCCTGACCTCAGAATCATCACCCGTTTGAACCTTTATTCCCCTTTCTTTGGCGATTATGGGGGCATTCACATAGTTAACATTCCAATCGATAAAGGGATCAATAAGCCCCTTCAGGTACGCTGAGGTGACTGGTTCCAGGTTGTAATCACCGAATTCTCCTGAATAATAAATCTGTACAGTTTTAATCTTTCCCTTGAGTACGGCACCCTGAAAATAGCCCATCTTTTCTACCAGGTTGATAAAGGGTTTCAAGGCATTATATTCGGTCATATTCAGTGAGGCGAAATTCACACTGCTGCGCGCGATACCTGTTTCTAGATATTCCATTATATTCTGTGCCGCTTCAACAGCAACGGAAACCTGGGCCTCCTTTGTGGAAGCACCAAGATGAGGAGTGAGTACAACATTTTCAAGTTCATGAAAAGGTGGTATATTCTTCGGGGGTTCCTCTGTAAACACATCAAGGGCAGCACCGGCAATTTTACCTTCCTTTAGTGCTTCATACAGATCATTCTCATTATAAATACCACCCCGTGCACAGTTAATAAGGCGTACTGTTGGTTTTAATTTCGGAAATACATCCTTGTTGATAATATCTCTTGTCTGATCGGTAAGAGGTGTATGAACAGTTATATAGTCAGCAAGTTTCCATACTTCTTCAAGTGCAACCACCTCAACTTCAAACTCACGAACTTTTTCAGCCGGAATATATGGATCATAGCCGATAACCCGCATACCAAGTCCCCGGCATTTTCGAGCCACTTCCATACCAATTCTGCCAAGGCCAATAACAGCCACGGTTTTATCCTTGAGTTCTACTCCCTCCATCTTCTTTTTTTCCCATTTTTGCTGCTTCATGCTTGCGTCAGCCTGGGGAGTGTTACGTGAAATGGCAAAAATCATACCAACCGCCTGCTCAGCGGTTGACACCGTATTCCCTCCGGGAGTGTTCATAACCACCACACCCTTTTCTGTAGCTCTTGGAATATCTACATTGTCAAGACCGATACCGGCCCTTGCAATTACTTCAAGTTTTTCACTGGCATTAATTATTTCTTCGGTTACCTTGGTGGCTGAGCGAATAATAAGAGCGTGTGCATCCTTAATCTGCTTTTTTAATTCTTCTACATCACAATCAGTTTTGTACACTACTTCAAACGATCCATTTTTTTCGAGTAGATCAAGCCCTTCCTGTGCGATTTTATCGCTTATAAGTATTTTTTTCTTCATCAGTTCGTCCCCCTGGGTTATGTAGACCTTTTGGAAATTCCGTATGTTTTATATTTTATTGGTGTTACATGCTGATTGTATTACTTTATTCAGATTGAATTGTCCTTGTCAAGAAACTTGATAAAATATAGAATATAATTTCCTCCAGATTATAAATCGAAGATTATATTAACCTAAGGAGCATACAGCAGGATGAAAGTATTTATTACCGGTGGTGCCGGATTTATTGGATCACATATTGCAGAAGAATATCTCTTGAAAGACCATAACGTGACGGTGTATGACAATTTCTCAACAGGCAAAATGGACAATTTACAATTTGCAACCACAAATGATAGTTTAAAAATAATTGAAGGTGACATCAGAGATTACCCCCTCCTGGAACAGGCTATTGCAGGTCATGATTTAATTTTTCACCAGGCCGCAATTGCATCAGTACAGCAGTCCATTGATAATCCCAGGGCCACGTTTGAGGTCAATGCTGGTGGTACACTGAATGTACTTGAATCGGCGAGAAGACATAAGGCTAAAAAAGTCATTTTCGCATGCTCGGCTGCCATATTCGGTGATCATCCCGAACTACCTAAAAACGAAGTTTCACCTGTCAAACCCATCTCCCCCTATGGGGCTGATAAGTATATCTCTGAAACATACCTAAGGCTGTATAGCGAACTTTACTGTATTCCAACCGTGGCCCTCCGTTATTTTAACGTATTCGGTCCACGCCAGGACCCATCATCACCTTACTCGGGGGTAATATCCATATTCACCACAAGGATCAAAGCAAATCAACCGGTAACCGTATTCGGAGATGGTGATCAGTACAGGGATTTTATATTCGTGAAAGACGTGGTGCAGGCGAATATGCTTGCAGCAGAAAAGAACAGCACCGGTTTTGAAAATTATAACGTGGGATACGGGAAAGCCACCTCGCTAAATGACCTTCTGGAAATGCTTAAACAAATATATGACAAAGAAATATTCGTGGAATACGACAAACCCCGACAGGGTGATATTCGGGAATCTGTATCAGATAACAGAAAATTACGTGATGAGCTCGGTTTTGTTCCCAGGTTTACAGTAAAGGAAGGACTTGAAGAGTTAACCCGTTCACTTTAGTAAGCCTTAAAAATAATTACCACGATATCAGATTCGGGGGAAGAAAGCCCGATAAATGATTTAAATTCCTCCTGTATCTTCATGCTGATATCCGTTGGTTTGTCCATGCGGTTTTCCTTGATTATTTTCCGTAAGCGGTCGATTCCGAAGGTTTCTCCCCTGGGATTCTTTGAACTGGTTAATGCCTTGGAATATAATGCACCAATATCACCACGCAATATATTTGTACGCCCCATACCATAATTTGCCGCGGGATCATATCCAAGGGGTATACCCTCGGTATCAAGAGAATCAAAATCATTTTTGTCTATTCTGAAAAGCTCCATGGGAGGGAACCCGGCATTTGTATAGATAAGGCGCATTGACCGTACATCAAAATAATAATAGAAGGAAGTAACGAATCCACCTTTTCCGCTGGTATATTCATACAGCACCCTGTTTAATTTCTGCACAACATGGTAGGTGGAGTGACTTTCATTAATACAGGTCTGAAAGGCTGAACGAAGGATTACAGAATATATTGCGCTGTTTACTCCAAGTCCTGATATATCTGTTGCGATAGCCCCCACTCCCTGTGTACCAGGACGGATAAAATCAAAATAATCTATCCCTTCCCCCTGGCGTGGTATGTAAAAGGCACCGAATTTAATACCTATCAGGTTTGGCAGCGTAGATGGTACTGATTTTGAAAGTATATCGGAAGAAAGGGTTATTGTCCTCTGGATCAACTGCTCCTGCTTTGACTCCTGGTATGTTATAGCATTTGAAATATTAAGACTGCTTTCAGAAGCAAAGTATTCCAGCATCTCCAGCTCATCAGGTTTGAACGCGGCAAGTGAATCTTTTTCACCGAGACACATCAATCCAATTACCCGCCTGCCGTGATAAACAGGAATCACTACCACTACCTGGTTAACCGAATAAAATGTAATAAAATCATCCTGAATATCAGAAAAACTCCTTTCATCCTTATATACACGGTCAACAGAAAGGATATCCTGGTTTCTGACAAACCACCTGATAATTGTAGAATTTCTCTGCAGAACCGGCACAGGTGGTTCTTCACCGATATGATAAAAAAGCTCATAATTCCTGGTTTCATTATCATACATAATGAAAAATGCCTTTTTTAAAAAAAGAACATCTACAAGTGTGTCAACTGTTCTCTTTACTATCTGGTTTAGATCACGAATCCCACCCACTTCAACCACGAAACTGTTAAGCATTGCTTCAAGTTCATATTGTTTTCTTTTAAATACCCTGTCAATTACCGGCTGTACATACACGGAGAAAATAATAAATATCACCACAACCACCGCAGCCAGTAGATATAATGGCAGATCGTTCAGCCCCCAAAGATTCATATCATACAATTCAACAGTCAGAAAAATTGGAACAAAAATTACCGTTGAAATAATCGCATACATCGTAGTTTTATGTATGGCCGTACGAATATCCATCATGTTATATGATACAATAGCATAAAACAGTGACGAAAGGGCAATGTAGGTAGCCAATGAAGGCCCGAGGACATATAAATCCGAATAACCGAAAAACCTTGGCATAATGATTGAGAATACTGCGGCTATAAACATGGCTACACTTGTACCGATAAAAACAAATCGCATTTGCAGGCGGTATATTTTTACATCTGTCTTAATATATTTTCGGATAAAGTTAATTATGGCTGCCAATATATATAAAAACACGCATACAAGATATATGGTATAAAAATACTCAAACTCCCTTACAAGTGTGCCCTCTTTAAAATACGCCCTGGTAATATTTAAGTCAGTAAATACCGCGATATATGCCAGTACATATGCCGGTACCAGTATCAAAAGAATTACAGGAAAGGATACCTGCTTTTCAGTTTTTGGAAAAGTAAATGACATTACGAATAACCCGGAGAAGCTGAGAACAGTGCTGGCCTGGGTAAGCTTGTTTAATAATGTCAGGTATTGTGAATCGGGCATCATGTATGTAAGAAACATATTAAAGAGAATACCAAGGGAGCAAAATCCGAAATACGCATAATACCTGTTCACACGGTCACGCCAGTCTTTAACCAGAACAAAAATAATAGTAAACACAAGGAACACTGATGCCAGAAAAGACGCGATAAGACTTAAAGTCTGCATGTTTTCCCGCCCCGATTCAATAGTTTGACAGCTAAAAATAATTGACTTGTTAATTGTCCATCATATATCATCAATTTATGAGAAATCAGCTATAATGCAACAATAAAATTTATTTTTGCATACCCGGAGTAGAACGAGGATATAATGGAACATAAACGAACCAGGATAGTTGTAGATAAAAAATTCCAGTATAGAACTGCCATCAGGTCTGCACTTTTACCATTTATTACCCTGCTAATTGTTTCAGCGGTATTATTCTTTTTCGCGCAAAAAAACAATTCTTACATAGAAGAAGTCGTGGATAACCAGGGGGCAATGATTGAAATGTTTCTTACCACACCTGCCCTCCACAATTCAGAAAGCACGATTATCCTTGAAGGCGAGAAAACCTTCAAGCAAAACATCGGGATGTTAAAAGAAATCAGGTACAATAGCCAGCTGGTACTATATTTCATCGTGATCATCACAATTCTACAGGCGGTTGTTATCTTTGCGTTTTCAATAATCAGTTCACATCGTATAACCGGTCCATTGTACGTGATGACACAATACCTTCGGGATTTAAGGAATGGTAAGAAACCCGGTATAAGACCATTAAGGGATAAGGACAGGCTGAAGGATTTTCACGAGGAATTGATTGAGACAATACATTATGCTGAACCTCATCTACCCCTTAAGAATGACGGGGATAAAAGTGATAGCTGACGTGGTGAAGCCGTTACTTATCTCACCTGAACCCTGATACGTACCTTCCTTTCGGATAGCCCGTCATTAATAAGTGAGAATGGAAAGCTGATATCATCCATGGGAATAACAGTACGTTGTCCGCTACCCACATTTTGTGTTAACGTGTTTCTTGCATGCTGCCGTTCACCAAGCTGTTGTTGCAATCGTCGCAGGGTAGCCGCATCAGTCTCAGCGATAATATGTGAATCAGATATTTTTTTTACCTTTACATCATGCATGCGAAGCAACCTGAGGGTATTTTCGCGTCCAGTTGATGAAATAATTATTCTGTCCAGCCTTTCTGTTATACCACTGTTTTTCCCTGCTTTTTCATCTCCGGCATAAAACACAGAACCGCCTTTCATGTGGTCAATTGAATCCGGCGATAGAAAAATAACACCAAACACAACAGCAATTGAAGCGGCAACAGCCGAAATATTTGCAACCTTCCTGAAATTCTTTTTTCGTGAGCCTGTTTTTACTTTTGCAATAATTTCCGGAAAAAATGAATCATCTTTCTTAATCTCGATTCCCTTCAGGGAAGAGACCAGACCGATCATCTTCTTCAGATCATCATATTGTTTTTCACATGATTTACAATGATTAAGATGTTCTTTTATTTCAACTTTCTCTTCAGCTGAGATTATACCATCAACATATGCTGATAATTTTCTGAATGGAACATGCATTCTCATCATAGTAACCCCCTATGCTGCAGCCTGCTTTTCAACATTTCACGCCCCCTGTGAATTCTGACCTTCACATTTGAAAGGCTAATTGATAGAATATCAGCAATATCACTATATGATTCCCCTTCAATATCTCGAAGTACGAGTATATCACGATAATCTTCTGGCAACTTCTGCAATTCTTCCATAACGATCCTCAGAGAATCCCTGGCTATAACATCCCGCTCAGGATTTTGACGGGCATCAGTCAACTGTAATTCATATTCAGAGTCTGAGCCAGTCCGTTGTATTGGCACTTCCCTGTATCGCCTCTTTTTACGCTTAAAATTTTTACAATAGTTAATGGCGATACTGTACAGCCATGTTGAAAATTTTGATTCTCTTCTGAACGTACGCAACGATTCCATAGTCAGAACGAAAATTTCCTGAGTAATATCCAGGGCCTCATCATAGTCTGGTATCCTGGAATAAACATACCTGAAAATCCTGTCCTGATACTTCTTAACCAGTATTTCATAAGCGTTTAGATTACCAGAAAGAACCCTGTCTATTGTTTCGATATCACTTATATCTGACATGCAATCCACCGATGGGTTACGTTTTTTTTCCAAAAAGTAATGTGTTTTTGTTTCATGGAACAATCTTAACGAAACGTCTTTTCCCTACCTTGATAACTGATTCCGAATCAAATGACATCTCCAGGTCTTCATCTGTCATTTTCTCACCATCTATGGACACTCCGCCACCCTTAATAAGCCGTCGTGCTTCCCCGTTACTTTTTGCCATACCGGTCAAAACCAGCAGCTTTATAATCCATATTTTGCCATCTGTCATTTCATCTTCGGGAATCGTGTATTCATCGATATCGTCGGGAACATCCTTCTTTACGAATATTCTGTTGAATTCCTCTTCCGCATTATCCGCAGCCTCTTCATTATGGAATTGCCTGCAAATTTCTTTCGCAAGTTTCACTTTCACGTCCCGGGGATGTAATTCTCCTGCTTCCAGCTCTTTCCTTGACTTGTTTATCTGTTCCCGTGGCACATCTGTCACCAGTTCATAATAAAGGAACATAACTTCATCAGAAATTGACATTACTTTACCAAAAATTTCTCTTGGTGATTCCTCTATTCCAATATAGTTATTCAATGACTTACTCATTTTTTGCACACCATCAAGACCCACAAGTAACGGAACTGTCATAATAACCTGGGGTTCCTGTCCATACTCCCGTTGCAGGTCACGCCCCACCAGCAAATTAAACTTTTGATCAGTACCACCCAGCTCAATATCAGCTTTCAAGGCCACTGAATCATATCCCTGCACGAGAGGATACATGAATTCAAGAATCGAAATCGGTTTATTTTCCTTATAACGATTGGAAAAATCATCCCTTTCAAGCATACGTGCAACATTGTAACGGGCAGTCAAATCCAGAACATCCGCGAATGTCATTGATTGACACCAGGATGAATTAAATACAATCTTTGTCTTCTCATTATCAAGAATTCGGAACACCTGCTTTTTATATGTTTCAGCATTCTCCATCACTTCTTCCCTTGTTAATCGATTCCGGGTTTCCGATTTTCCAGATGGATCTCCGATCATACCGGTAAAATCACCAATCAGAAAATAAACCATGTGGCCCATATCCTGGAAATGACGCATCTTTCTTAAAAGCACGGTATGACCCAGGTGTATATCAGGAGCAGTTGGGTCAAATCCAGCCTTGATGATAAGTGGTTTGTTCTCTTTTTCTGAACGATCAAGCTTGGATGAAAATTCATCAAGTGGAATGATTTCTTCAGTTCCGCGTTTTAGTAATTCGATATCATTTTTAATCATTGTGTACCTGCCCAAAACATAAGTATATCATGTATGTCTTAATTTTTACATACGAACACAGCAGATTAAACAGGGTTGTCAACTGTTATTGATCCGCAGAAATGCAATTTACAATAAATTCATATAAGAATGATACGGTCATACTATGTATCATCGATACAGCAACACAACCGCATGTGCGGCGATACCCTCTTCTCTACCAATAAACCCCAGTTTTTCAGTTGTAGTGGCCTTAATTGAGATCAAACCAGGATCAGGAATATTAAGTGCTGATGACAGGGCCAGTCGCATTTTATCCGCATGCGGCATTATCTTTGGATTCTCACATGCAACTGTTACATCAATATTAATAAGCTGCATACCATGTTCCCTGCATTTTTCCCATGCCCGGGTCAATAGTTTTATACTGGATATCCCCTTATACGCTGCATCACTATCAGGAAACATGCTGCCAATATCACCAAAACCGGCAGCACCGAGAATTGCATCTATGATGGCATGAGTGAGTACATCAGCATCTGAATGCCCCATCAATCCCATGGAATGTGGAATGGTAACTCCCCCCAGCAAAAGATCCCGTCCTTCCCTGAAGGGATGTACATCTACCCCTGACCCTATACGTAAACGTGTAAAATCAAAAGCAGCATCATTGTTTTCTATTGTCATATTTAAAACCTGAAAGGCATTAACAGGAGGATTAATATTAAAATTACAATTTGCTTATATATTCAAGAATAGCCCGAAATAACCACCTTTCTATTCCTCAAGTTTGAAAACCTCGGAAAGTGAACTCAGCTTTAATACATTCAGCACCTTTGGACTCACCTTGCTAATGTTTAGCAGTTTTCCTTTTTTCTTCTGTAACTTCAAAAGGCTGATTAATACACCTACGCCGGATGAATCAATATAATCAACATTTGAGAGATCAAGATCTATGTCAACATCCCTGTTCTGTCCGACATCCATAAGTTTTTGTTTAAAGTTTTTTATAGACATCATCTCAATATCACCGTCAATAACAATCTCAACAGTAGTATCTTTATCCCTGATATCAATATCCATATCTTTCCCCGGTATATTTTACTAACTACAATTCCAGAACAGCTAATCATTAGTATATGAATCAAATGGTAATTTTGCTGATGTTACAAGTCAATTATAATTTCACGAAACCAGGTAGCAAAATTATTAATTGTTATTATGAATTTTAATTTCCAGCACACGCACTTCCCAGTACATGCATTTCACGTAATACGATCTGTGGGCTTACGGATCCATTATACTCATTAATTTCAATATTATACAAAATATCAACCAGGGTGTCCGAAATTGTATTCATATCAATCATTTCAGCCATATTCCATCCAACAGCATCTATCGACGTCGCGGTTTTAAAATGAAATTTAATATGTTTTCTGTTTTTCCCGATTATTTTGGCATCATTCACCACACAATTCCTGGAGAGAAACACAAATGGTTGATTCTGTACACCGAATGGTTCAAAAGCTGCAAGTTTATCTATAGTTTTAAAGTTTACATCCTGAATGGGGATTTCACAATCAATTTTCCAAAGCTCTTTTGGGGATTGATCAACCGGTACACTTAATTCAATTTCTCTCATTATTCCGCGTATCTTTTCCTTTTCGCCGCTGAAACCAAATGCCTGCGCGTGTCCGCCAATTTTTAAAAAACCGTTTCTGAAAGGTTCAACTATTGAAAAAAAGTCAAAGTTACCATTGGCCCTTCCTGAGCCTTTTACAATATCTGTATCAGGATTAATGGAAACGACAATAACCGGTTTATGCAGATGATCAGCAATCCTGTTTGCAAGTAGACCGGTTAATCCTTCAGGGCATTTTTCCGACTCAACATATACGATTGAACTTTCAGAATGGATATCACCCTTTTCAATTTCACGTATGATACTTGAAAAAAGATCATGAATTACTTCTTTACGATATTCGTTTAACTGTTTAATTGTCCGCAGGTTATCCTGAATTGTTTCATTATCCCGTGAAATCAAGAAATCAGCTGTTAGTTTTGTTTTACCAAATCTACCAGGTGTATTTAAAAGCGGGGCAATATCCCAACCTATAACTTTTGATGAGACTGTTTTATTTATATCTTTCACCAGCATGGTCATTCCATCATGAGACAGGCTGTCAAAACTCCACAGTCCCTGCTTAACAAGTATTCGGTTTTCATAATTAAGGGGCATTAAGTCAGCGATAGTTCCAAGTGCCACCAATGGAAGTGATTCTTTTATATACGCGGTGATCTTTTCAGAATTTAAAAGTTGGATTTCTTTTACGAACTGTTCTATACGCTTGATCTTAGAACCTCTAAGCGGCATACCATCAATGCCCGTATTCAGCATCTGATCTGAGAAAAGGTTTTTCTTTTTAGAAGTACTTGAAATTTGCAAATCTTTGATATCGAATAGTTCATCTTCTTTAAATTTATTTTGTATCTTTTTTTCAATAGCTTCATCAATATCAAGATAAAAAAACCTGATTTTTTCAAACCTTGCTTCAATATACTCTAATAATTCATCAATTTCAATCCCAAACCATTCCTTTTCAGTAACACCCCTGACAACAACCGCGGCTGCAAGCCTCTTATTATCTTCGCACAATAGCACATGTGGAATGTTATAATTACTGGAAAAACTCAATACTACTCCCTGGCACAATTTAAAGGTAACCCCTACTCCTGCCAGATCACTAAATGGATATGTACAATCATTCCTGCAGGGGTTAACCACAATCGCGTCGGGTATAATGTCATCCGGTTGATGATGGTCGCACACTATAACATCGATTCCCAACGAGCGGGCATATTTGATTTCATCTATATCACGTATTCCCGAATCCAGCGTTATAAGCAAACTTATATCCTGCGCCGCAAAATGCTCAACAACAGCCATGGACAACCCGTACTTTTCATCATCAACAGGATATCGGTATATGCACTGCACCTGTAACCTGTCAAAGAGAGTCACCATGAGGGAAAGAGATGTTAATCCATCAAGATCAGAATCAGAATAAATACCTACCATTTCATTATTGTCAACAACCTGTCTTATTCTTTCAACTGCCAGTTCCATGTCACGCAATAAGTACGGACTGTGTAATTGACTCAGCCGTGGATTCAGGTAATCCATAGCATCATCAGCATGAATAATGCCACGGGCGCAAAGCAGATGCGCAACAAATTCATCAATATCAAGTTCAGTGCGTAGCCTGTCTGCAGCATGATTGTCAATTTGTACGAATTGCCAGTTTTCTTTCATGTTATGTCACATTAATTACAATATTTAAGAATCAAATAATATATACTAAACTTCTACGCTATCGATTGAGAAGCTTTTTTCGCAAGATAATCAGCTTTATCGTTTAAGTTTCGGGTGACGTGTTCAATTTTACAATTATTTATCTGCTTTTTCAGGCGTTGTACCTCTTCATATAATTGTGCAATATTTTTGTTTGAGACCTTGTATTCACCCTTTACCTGCTTCACAATAAGCTCGGAATCAGTTCGTATTTTTAACACTTTAGTTTTGAAATATATGGCAATCTTTAGAGCCCTGATTATTGCCTTATACTCGGCCTGGTTATTAGTAGCATGGCCGAGGTATGATGCCACCTTGCCTACCTGCCTGTCATCTTTATCATAAATTACCACTCCAATTCCGGATGGACCGGGATTACCCCGTGATGCTCCGTCTGTATATATTGTCAGGGTGGATTCCCATGGTACCGCGTTTAGTTCTGCACCTTCAAAAATATCTGCAGACAACGCATCTTGTTTTCCCCTTCCGTCTGAATCTGTATCTTTATCAGATTTCTTAATAATAACTTTCTTTCTGGATTTAGCACGATCATACTTATTGAGTGTTTGCCGGGCATCGTTTAAAATGTGTATCACTTCATCTTCACTGGTATCAGCAAGTTCAGCTATTTTCCCTATACTTTTTCCTTCAGCAAGCAGCTGTAATAATTTATCAATACTTAAAATCATAGATTTCCTGTTCTTCTCCTGCAATATTGTGCATCAATGTGATCCTCATTGGCTTCTATATATGTATCTTCCACAATTGGTACAAATCACCGGTTTTTCATTTTCTCCAAGCTCCATGACTATGGAAACAGGAACCTGGAAATTACATCCCTGGCATATTTCACCTTTTATTGAAACAATTGCTTTTCCATGTTCCGAGCCGGTTAATTTAAGAAATCTTGACCTGTATTCAGGGGATATATCATTTATTCCCTCATCAAATTGGGACTTTTTATTTATTTCATCCTCATAAGCTGATTCTATTCTCTGCTTCAACATTTCAATATCGTCATCGGCCTGCGCCCGTGTATCAGCCAGTTGACTGTTTTTGAGTGAAAGTTCTTTTTCAAGACTTTCAATCAATTCCATTGAATTGATTATCTTTTCTTCAAGTATATCTTTTTCATTTTTCTTTTTTTCCAGTTCATGATCAAGGGCTTCAACCTCTCTCTGCGTCTTAAGTTGAGTTCTTCTGTTATTAAGATTTGTGATTTTTTGTTCAATATCGCCCAGTTCAAGCTCACTGGAATCCGAATCAGCCCTGGCGGACTTAAGTTTTTTTTCTATGGCCTTTACATCATCACTCAGCTCTGCAACATTGCGTTCCCAGTGAAGTATGGATTTTTTTGCACGTTCCACGGTATTACGAGCATCAAGTACCTGGTTCCAAAGATGCTGTAGTTCTATCATTTTTTTAATATCAGTATTCATTTCACCTGGTCACTTTGAAGGGATTGCTTTCACTATTGGCAATGGACACCTGTACTTCACTATCCTGAATTGTTTTTGTCAAGTAGTCTTGAATATCTGTTAATAAAAAATCCAGTAAAACCTTTTCAGTTCCATAATGACCAGCATCAACCACCATCACACCTGCATCCATGGCATATTTCATCTCATGATACCCCACGTCACCTGTTATGATGCAGTCCACGTCATATTTTTGAGTGATTGCCGGAATTTTTCTCCCTCCGGCACCATTGAGCAGCGCCACTTTCTTGATACTTTTACATTCTTCTCCGCCAAAAGTTATATAATCCAGGTTCAGTATTTCTCTAACCTGTTTCAACCAACTTTCAGTAGATATTGCCTGTGTTAAAGTGCCATAGACACCATATCCCAGTTCATCTGAACCTGCAGACGCATTACTATCATCCCTGTATATAATATCAATGAGAGTAACACCCAATTTTTCAGCCAGTTTGTCATAATATATTTTATCTAACGGCGTATGAGCTGCATACAGGCTTATCCGTTTTTCTAGCATATTAAGCACTATTTTTGAAAGGACATCTTCATCATCAATATTCTTGAGCGGTTTGAAAAATAAAGGGTGATGAGTAACTATCACATTACAACCTTTATTCATTGCCTCAATAATAACCCCATCACCAACATCAAGGGCCAGTAATATTCCAGAAATCTCTTCTTTCGAAAAAGTGATTTGTTTACCCGAATTGTCATATTGTTCCTGTATTATTGGCGGAAACTTTTTGTTTAGAAAATTGAAAAGTTCACTCACAACCATTTCACGTCCCCCTTCATGAAATTATCAGCATAGCGTCACCATATGAAAAAAAACGGTACCCCTTCTCAATAGCAATTTTATACGCGGACATAATTGTATCATATCCGCCAAATGCCGACACAAGCATCAGTAACGTTGAACCGGGAGTATGAAAATTTGTCACCAGGGCATCTGCAGATTGTACATTGTAAGGAGGATAGATAAATATATCAGTTTCCCCCTTCCCGGGTTGATTTTCTCCATTCTCATACGTTGATTCCAACACCCGCAGTGACGTAGTACCCACCGCGATTATTCGCCTGCTTTCTTTACGTGCCCTGTTGATAGTTGATGCCGTCTGTGGAGTAAGAATGTATGATTCAGTATGCATCTGATGACTTGAGATATTCTCTGATCTCACAGGTTGAAAAGTACCCCATGATACGTATAGTGTAAGGAATACGATATCCACACCCCTGTTCTTTAGATCATCAATCAAACTCTCAGTAAAATGTAGACCTGCAGTTGGAGACGCAGCAGCCCCGGGTTCACTCGCATACACTGTCTGGTATTTTGTATAATCATCTTCATCAGGTTTTCTCTGGATGTATGGTGGCAGTGGCATGTTTCCGATGGACAATAGTATCTCTTCGCTCAATTCGATATTACTATCTACCAGCAATATGCCCCCGGATTTCTCTAATACTTTAAACCTTATTTCCTGGTTTTCTTTTGCATACAGTATCTCACCTGGCTGGATTCGTTTTGTACGGTTGCACACAATATGCCAGCGTGTATTGCTTAGCTTTCTCGTAAGAATAATCTCAACAGTACCGCCGGATATCCTTCTCGTATATATTCTCGCAGGGATCACTTTTACGTTATTCATAACCATAACATCACCGGGGGCTATGAATTCATGCAGATCTGTAAATCTTTTGTGTATAAATGTTTGTGATTTTTTCTGAACAACAAAAAGCCTGGATGTATCCCGTTCAACTTCAGGATGTTGGGCAATTAAATCATCAGGAAGGTCAAAGATAAAATCTTTTAGTTCATATTCTCTACGATCAGTCATTTGTAGTTTGCTGGAAAATATTTATGAATTCGGAGAGTTCACAGCCGCAGCTGAATGATATTTTCGCCTGGCTCCATTGGTTTTTATTCTGTTGATATTTATTATTCTAATACCCCGGTAATAAAATTTCAGAATATTTTCATAATCCTTTCCAAGATTTGCCATCCCCCTGGCCCCCCATTGACACAAACCAACTCCATGTCCCCAGCCATGTCCATGTAACTCCAAACCATCAGGTTTTTTTCTTGCATGAAAGTAAAGGCTTTTTATTTTTTTCGCGGGAAATAACAACCGGAAATTATTACCGGAAATTCTAATAATACCATTTGTATGTTTAATTACCACATTTACGACCCTTCTGTCTTTACGTCTGAAAGTAATGCCGGTAATCTGTCCGATTCCAGAATATTTTTTCTTGAGAGAGTCAATCATTTCATAACGGGTAAGTACCTCTTTCCATTCATACGAGGGTGATCCTTTACAATAAGGACATCTTACAGAACGAAGATATTCCATGCCATCCCCATTCCATACCAGGTTGTCATCAACTGTATAGCCACCGCAGGTTGAATGAAAAAAAGCCACAATTGGCTTATTCTTATATACGGCAATTTCACCACTGGTATCATCCACGGCCCTGTTGGTTTTGGGATCTTCAACCGATCTACCCTTATAAACCTGGAATTTTGTGGTAGCGTCAAGATCATACAGATTATTTTTGTTTTTCAGAATATGATGATATGCGTATGTTCTTGCGGCGACAGCCTGTGCCTTAAGGGTCTCAACGGGCCATCCTGTCATTATCTCACTTGGCAGAACTCCATAAAGGTATTCGTACATTCTTAATACATTTATGACGCACAATTTCCCCATAACATTATGAAGTTCTATCATACCTCTATATTCTTTATCATCAATTTGAAGGAAGGATCCCCATGATTCAATTAATACAGGCTCTTTAATTTTTTCCGGGATAAAAATAAATTTTTTACCCCTTCCATTATATTTAATACTGTTATTATTTATAGACGATATTTTTACACGCGATCGTGATGTAATTGTAATTCTGCTGTCAGTCTTTTGTATAAGCACTTTTACATAATCCGTGTCAGCACCCATCTTTCTGCTTTTCTTAAGAAGGTATTCACTCGAAGGAGCACATCCATCAAGTAATACTAAAATCATGAATAACAATACTGATATAAAAAATCGTTTTCTTCTCATTGCTAAACGCATCAACACATTTACCCTTTTGGATGAAATTTCTTATGAATCTCCTGAAGTTGTTTACGTGCCATGTGTGTATATACCTGGGTAGTTGAAATATCGACATGCCCCAGAAGAGCCTGTACAGATCTTAGATCAGCGCCCCTTTCAAGGAGATGTGTTGCAAATGAATGTCGCAACGTATGAGGGGTGATATTTTTATTGATTTGCGTCTGATCAACATATCCTTTCAACAGTCTCCATACAGATTTTCTGTTTATCATCCCGCCTTTCTTACTTACAAAGAGATATTCACTATTGCGATCACCCAGTATCACCGGCCTTGAATCATGTATGTACTTATACAGCAATCTCTTCGCTTCATTTCCCATTGGCACAATTCTTTCCTTGCTCCCTTTCCCTTTAACTTTCAATAACCTGTTCTCAAAATCAATATTTCCAATTTTAAGTTCAACCGCCTCAGTTATTCTCAATCCACATGAATATAGTAATTCAAAAATCGCCTTGTCCCGCAATTGATATACATCGTTTTCTGAAATTGAATTAAAAAGTTTATTAACTTCTTCTGCTGACAAAAAATCAGGAAGTGTTTTCTCAACATGTGGTGTCTCTATTTTGTGAGTTGGGTTATTCACGTCCCCATAAGTATCAGAGAGAAAATTGTAAAATTGCCTTATGGCAGCCAGGGAACGTGCCAGGGTTCTGGATGAATTATGCTTTTTTGTTTTTTCGTATTTTAAGAATTGTTGCACATCGTCCTGTGTTGCCGAGAGAATATTCTTGTTTTTGTTGGCAAGAAAATCAGTAAATTTTTTCAGATCGTAAGTATAAGAATAGATTGAATTAGGGGATAATCCTTTTTCAATCTGCAAGAACCGTTTAAACCTTTTAATAGCCACTATATCCTTCAATTCAATTCTCCTCAACTTATGAAATAGATAGTCATGGTAATACCTCCTGATACAACATTATTACACTAAGAATACACCGGGGGTTTACAAAGATATGACATAACATATATATTTTTAATATTCATAATACCTGTTACTTTTATCGGTACAGGTAAGATTATGTCTTAATAGAGAAAATAAAAAAAGATGTAATTACATTCTAATTGGAAGGATTATTCGTAACGTAACGCTTCTATCGGTTTAAGATCAGCAGCTTTACGTGCGGGATAATAGCCAAAGAAAATCCCAACCGCGCATGAGAAGAAGAAGGCAACGATTATTGAAAAGAAAGAAAAAATGAAAGGCCAATCAACAAAAAATATTATCAGGTAATACACTCCAAGCCCGAGAAGCATTCCCACTATTCCTCCAGCACCGCTTAATGTAACAGATTCGATAAGGAACTGTGTCAGGATATCACGTTTCTTCGCACCGATAGCCATTCGAATACCGATTTCCCTGGTTCGTTCACTGACTGAAACAAGCATAATATTCATTATACCAACACCACCAACGAAAAGCGAAATCGATGCGATACCGGCAAGTAAAATGGAAAGGGTATTAGAAATGTACTTTACCATCTGCAGTTTTTCTTTGCTGGTCTTTATCTTGAAATCATTTATCTTTCCCGGGGGAATGGCATGGGTACGTCTGAAATATTCTTTAAGTTTGTCAACGGTCTCGTCAATTTCTGTTTCTGAATAAGTTGACACGTATATTTCATCAAATGTTCGTTTCCCCATAATTTTCATTGCCGCGGTTGTATGGGGAACAATCAATACATTATCGAAGTCCCTGCCCGATAGCGCCTGGCCCATTTCGGTTAAAAGCCCAACTATCTTGAATGGAAGTCCGTCGACATTGAGAACTTCACCTACCGGGTTTGTATATCCGAACAGTTCGGTTCTCACACTATTACCGATAATAACAACCTTCTCGCTTGCTGCTATCTCCCTCTCGGTAAAATACCTGCCATTCATCAATGGCCATGATTTTATTTTAAAAAAATCATTGTTCACACCGTAAAGCCTGCTGTAAATGAACTGGCCGCCCCCCTTTGTTAAAATATATGACTTATATACAAAAGGGCTTATATATCGTATCTGGGGAAGTAGGCGATCAATATTTTCTACATCACGCAGGGTAAGAGGTTTTTTTGAATCATAAACCGACATTGCATTGGCACCATAGGTAAATATCTTCTCCCTTACTGCAATCCTGGCACTATTACCGATACCTATCATCATTATAACAGAAGAAACACCTATGATGATGCCAATACTTGTTAATGCGGATCTCATTTTATTACGATTCAACGCTCGCAGGGCTGTTACGAACAGATTTTTAAAGTTCATCAACTTACCTTTTTTTCATACCAGCCTTTTTTCTTTTTTTTACTGGTGAGTCCTCAATAATATGTCCATCCCGGAAAATAACTTTCCTCCTTGTGTACTCAGCCACTTCCGGTTCATGGGTAACAAGAATGATAGTTATTCCCAGGTCATGATTCAGGCTGGTAAAGAGGTTCATTATATCTTCTGTATTTTTTGTATCAAGATTACCAGTTGGCTCGTCGGCAAAAATAATGGCCGGTTCATTAACCAGTGCCCTGGCAATGGCAACCCTTTGCTGCTCTCCACCGGACAACTCACTTGGATGATGATGCTCCCTGCCGGCAAGTCCGATCATACCCAGGTATTTCCGAGCCTTATCCTTCATTTCCCTGGTGGTAATGCCACCCATGTATAAGAGTGGAAGTTCCACATTCTCAATGGCTGATGTCCGGGAAAGCAGGTTGAATCCCTGGAACACAAAGCCGATTTTACGGTTACGTATCTCTGCTTTCTCGTCATAATTCAATGTGCTTCCATCAATACCATCAAGAACATATCTACCGGTAGTTGGTGTATCTAGAAATCCCAGGATATTCATGAAGGTGGATTTCCCCGACCCCGACGCCCCCATTATTGATACGAATTCCCCTCTTTTGATGGACAATGAAACTCCTTGAAGGGCATGAACACTGATTTCTTCGCTGATAGGATATATCTTGTAAAGATCAGATATTTCTATGAGATTATTTACCATATTGGTCGATCTCGTCCTTGACATCTACTTTTTTTCTTAGCCTTACCAGTATTTTATCACCTTTCTCTATATTCTTCGATGTAATTTCAGTGTAAAAATCACCAACAAGTCCTGTCTTAACCTCAACATGATCAACTGGTAAATCCCCAAGAGCTACATCTTTCTTTTTCCAGATAAACTTTTTCCCGGCAGGTACATCTACATCAACCGGGGATACAACAAAGGCATCATTGGCTATTCGTAATACATTTTTCTTTTCTTCCACCAATACTGTTGCCGTTGCTGTCATACCTGGTTTCAACAAGAGATCGGAATTGTTGCAAATTACAACTGATTCATATGAAATGACCCCGCCTTTATTAATTGGGTTAAAACGAACCTGGTCAATTTTTCCATCAAATTTTTTACCGGGATATGCACTCACGTTAAATGTTACCCGCTGACCTTTTTTTACATAACCAATATCCGATTCATCTATACTGATTATAAGTTTCATTTTTTTTAATGTTTTTGCAATGGTAAACATGAGCTTGTTTACCCCAATTGGATAACCTTCTTCAATTTCTTTTGACATAACTATTCCGTAAATTGGAGAATACACCCTGGTTGATTTTTGTTGCTCGCGCAGGCTCTCATAATCCAGTTCAATCTGCTTAACCGTTGTTAATGCCTTTTTGTATTCCAGTTCCGCAAGCTGCAGGGCATTTTCTGAGATCAGATTTTCTTTAAAAAGTGACTTTTTGCCTTCGTATTCCTTTTTAATCCCAAGTAGATCAAGTTGTGCTTTTTCAAGCTGCTTTTTTGCTTTTTGCAGCCGTAAATTTAAATCCCCTGCATCAATTTTTGCCATAAGCTGGCCTTTCTTAATGTTCTGGTTGTAATCAACATATACTTTTTGCACAATACCATCTACGTTACTCAATATTCTCACTGATTCCAGCAAATCGACTGTTCCGGTTACTGATATGGTCTTTTCAACCGGCCCTGTTGTAACCTTATCATATTCATATACAAGGTTAAGGGTCTGCTTGCATCCCCTGGCCCATAACACAATAATAATAAAGAATGCAAATATTGCAGCTGATATTAGAATTATCTTTCTTTTCCTGGTCATTTTTTATTTTCCTTGTTACCACTAATATAATCTTCATTAACCCCTATAATATTCGCAAGCTTTGCCAGGGTAATATAATAATCACTTTTAGTCTGGATAAAATTTAACTGCGCATTCAGTACTGCCAGCTCAGCGTCTTCTAAATCCAATTGAGTACCTACGCCATTTTCATAACTCTTGGTTGCCAGTTGTAAATGTTTTTCCGCATTATCCTGTGCCAGTTCCAGAATTTCAACCTGTTTCTGTAATTCATTGATTGTATTCACATAATTTCTTATGAGAGAATGCATTTGTATCTTTATTCCACGTTCAGAATAAAGGGTCTGGTTGTAATCCGCTACTGCCCCATCAATACGTGATTCGATTGCCCCGCCGTTATAGATGGGTATACTTGCCTTCAGGCCGAAATGAGCAGTGGGTTCCCAGTTTGCTCCCTGCATATTATCCATGTATTTATTAGTTTCCATAATTGCCCTGTTTTCAAAACCAAGTGACGCCAGTATATCAACAACCGGTATCCGTGAAGCACGCTCTACTTCAATCTGTATTTTTGTCAGCCTCTTGTTTATCCGTGCTAACTGCATATCAGATGAATAGGTATCGCCCAGTGTAATCAGTTCACTATAAGAGTAATTGATACCAGGCAAATCTATAGATCCGGCTGTTAATTTAGGAATTATCTGAATATTTTCTTCTACAAGTCCCATTGAAGCCAATAATTCATTTTTCATCACCATTGTATTATTTCTGGATTTGAGATACGCCAGCCTTGCATTTCCATAATCAAGATTTGCCTTGCTGACATCAAGTATGGGACGCTGGCCGTTTTTATGTAAAATCCTTGCTGTTTCCAGTTTTGATTTAAATTTTTCAAGTAATTTTGATCGCATATTTTCGTTCTGCCTTGCAAACAGGTAACCGTAATATGCTTTTTTCACATTGAGTAAAACATTGTTCCTGGTTGACCGCATCTTTATACGGGCAGCATCCACTGCCAGTTTTTTAGCATCCTCAATTTTAGAACTTTTAGGATCAATTAAATGATAGGTAGCGGTAACACCGGCGAATAATCCTATCAACGTATCTGTACCCGGTACATTAAGTTCACTTGAAGAGGCATCTTCTTTCAATATTTCAATTGTTTTTACTTCACCGTTGATCTGCACCCTGTTCACTGCCCGCGATACACCCAGGTCAGCCATGGCTTTTTTATGACTTTCTGCTGCCTTTTGTATATCAGGATGGTTATCAAGTGCTATCTGTATACATTCATCCAGGGTCACCTTTCTGACCGATTGTTCTGCTGCTAATGGAACCATCGAAAGCATAAATAGAAGCGCAATAATTGTAGACATATTTCTCATTAAAATAACCTTATTTCGATACATCAGGAATTATATAGAAATGCATGATTAGTAACCTGGTTATATGCAATCATGACCAGCCCCTCTCATCATAAAATCATTTAGAATAATAAAATGTCAATAACATATTATTTATTGATAATGCAACTTATCTAAATAGTTCGCCTTCATACCAGCGAGAATCTTGTGTATATGAAACAATTCATACATAAACTCATATTTTAAATAACCTTATGAAAAAAATTATTGACAGTACCCTGAGATTCTTTATGAAGGATATCACATTAACGCTGGCGTAGCTCAATCGGTAGAGCAGCTGATTTGTAATCAGCTTGTTGGGGGTTCAATTCCTCTCGCCAGCTACTATACATGGTGAGGTTCCCGAGTGGCCAAAGGGAACAGACTGTAAATCTGTCGGCGCAGCCTTCGGTGGTTCGAATCCACCCCTCACCACAGAACATAAAAAAAGTTACCTTGTAAAGGTAACTTTTTTTATGATAGCATTAATAGCATTTTATACAGCAGCGGCTTTTGAATTCATCTCATCAATCATCTTGTCTATCTGCTCATCACTTAATCCATGCGCCTTAGCACCCTGCTCAACCGTTTCAATTACAGCGATATGGCACCCAATACAATGCAAACCATAATCTGCCAGCACCGGTGCGGCATCGGGAAATTGTTGTATCAATTCTCCAAAAGTCATGTCTCTTTTAATTTTATCTGCCATTATCTAACTCCTATTATTTTCTTCAATCTTCTAATAATATAATAAATTGTCTATTATTTTTCAATTTTTATCCGTTGCATATTTTATAACCGATATGATAGAATAGCAAATCATCTATGAGGGTAGGGTCAAATGTTTTCAAGCGATGAACTACAACGTTATAATCGACAAATCATAATAGAAGAATGGGGCATAAAAGGACAGGTAAAGCTTGCCAAATCCCGCGTGTTTATTGCAGGTGGGGGTGGATTAGCCAGTCCAGTGGCCATGTACCTGGCAGCGGCAGGAGTGGGAACTATTACAATTTGCGACAATGATATTGTGGATATTTCCAATCTCAACCGGCAGATAATTCATAACGAGAAAAGAATTGGATTAAACAAGGCAGACTCTGCCTATGCAACTCTTAGCTCTATCAATCATCATGTGAAAATTCATATAATCAAGGAAAAAATTAAAGCTGGAAATGCTGCCACTTTAACAGATAATTCTGATATTATCATTGACTGCCTTGACAATTTCCCTTCACGCCATGATCTCAATAATGCATCTGTTAAGTTATCAATACCATTAATTCATGGTGGAGTTTCGGGTTTTTCAGGTCAGGTATCACTATTAGTCCCGCCAGAAACAGCATGCCTGTCATGTTTTCTTCCTTCAAATTTTGATAGAAAAAAAATTCCAATTTTTGGGGCAACAGTCGGCGTAATCGGTTCATTACAGGCAACCGAAGCAATAAAATTTATCCTGGGTATCCCTACACCGCTAAAGGGAAAGATTCTTTTCTGGGATGGTATGGCAATGAAGTTTGATTCTTTCAAACTGAAGAAAAAGGCTGGTTGCAAAGTATGTGGTAATAAGTAACTATATGCCATCCTGCATTGCAGAAAGGATGACATATAGTTGATATTTTTTAATTTATATTTTCAAGAAGCACCGCGGCTCCCATTCCACCACCCACGCACAATGTGGCTATCCCGTATTGAATATCCCTTCTTTTCATTTCATTTATAAGTGATACCATTATTCTTGTACCTGTGCAACCAACCGGATGACCAAGAGCAATTCCTGATCCGTTTACATTTACCTTGCTGCGATCAAGATCCAGTCCCTTCTCACATGACAGATATTGTGCTGCAAAAGCTTCGTTAAGCTCGATCAATCCAATATCCTTCAATGACAATCCTGTTTTATCCAGTAATTTTTTTACAGCAGGTACGGGGCCATAACCCATCAATTCAGGCGCTACCCCGGCTATAGTGTTTGCTACAATTGATACCATTGGCTTAATCCCCAACTCCTTAGCCTTCTCTTCAGATGTAACTAACACTGCAGCTGCTCCATCATTAAGACCCGATGAATTTCCAGCTGTTACAGTACCGTCCTTTTTGAAAACGGGTTTCAAACCCTGAAGATTTTCCATGGAAACATCTCGTTTGGGATGTTCATCAGTATCAAATATTACCGTCCCTTTTCTTGTTTTTATTTCAACAGGTACAATTTCATCTTTAAATTTCCCTTCATCAATTGCAGAAATTGCCTTTTTATTACTTTCATACGCAACCTGGTCCTGCTCTTCCCTTGTTATTGAATATTTTTCAGCCAGGTTTTCAGCTGTTTGCCCCATAATGATTGGTTCGCCCACAAGTCGACTGCCTGAATGAAGTAGTTCCCACATAACATCAGTCATCTCGCCATGTTGTAATCTTGCACCCCATCTTGCTTTTTTTAATACATAAGGTGCGTTGCTCATTGACTCCACACCACCGGCAATTACTATTTCAGAGTCGCCTGCAAGAATCTGCTGTGAAGCAAATATTACAGCCTGCATGCCTGAAGCACATTGTCTCTGAATTGTGGTAGCGGGAACTTCCACCGGGATTCCTGCATCTAATGCAGCAGTCCTGGCTGTATTAACCTCATCGGACGTTTGAATACAATCACCGAAAATCACATCATCCAGCATATCTGCCTTGACACCCGCCCTGTTTAAAGCTTCGTTCATAACCAATGATGCAAGCTTGTAAGCCCTTACATCTCTCAGGCTTTGACCAAAACTTCCTATCGGAGTTCTGCACCCCGAAACAATGACAATTTTCTTTCGGCTCATAATACCTCTCCCTCGTTTTTAAGCATAACATATTATGGTATGCTATATTTGCAACCTGTTTTTACATAAATATTTAATTATCACATATCAATGATTATGTTCACTGCACAGCACACGATAAGATTTAGATCACAAAAAAGCCCCACTGATTTTATATCCAGTGGGGCCCGGACGATTTCATTTTTGTCTTGTTATTCTTCTTCAGCTTGCATCTTTTTAATGTTAATCTGAGCAACCGCAAGCTTTGACAGTGGTATTGAATATGGAGAACAGGACACATAATTTAGTCCAACTCCCATACAAAACTCAATATTTTCAGGATCTGCACCATGTTCTCCACACAATCCCATTTTAATATTTGGCCGGGTTAAACGTCCACGCAACGAAGCTATTTCTATGAGCTCCTTAACCTCTTCACCGAGTACCTTGAAGGGATTGTGCTTAATAAGGTCATACAATGAATAGCTCGGGAAGAATGAATTAATATCATCCCTGGATATTCCGTATGTGGTCTGTGTCAGGTCATTTGTACCAAAACTGAAAAATTCAGCATGTTGGGCAATATTTCCCGCCCCCACAGCTGCTGCCGGCAATTCGATCATCGTACCAACCTTATAATCCAGTTCGTCAATACCATATTCGTCAATAACTTCATCCTTAATATCACGAATACCTTTGACAGTTTTCCCTTCAATTTTTTTACCATTTTTCAGGAACTTTATCTCAGTGTCACTCATGACTATAGGTATCATGATTTCAGGTATAACATCTATACCTTCTTTCTTCAACATGCAGGCTGCTTCAAAGATTGCCCTGCACTGCATTTCATATATTTCCGGATACGTAACAGCAACCCTGCATCCCCTGTGACCCAGCATAGGATTCATCTCACCCAGCTCATCACATCTTGTACGAATCTCTGCTGCCGTTAATCCTTTTTTCTTCTCCTGCATGTACTTAATAAATTCTTTCATGCTACCTTCGGTACGAGGCAGGAATTCGTGAAGTGGTGCATCCAATAATCGAATGGTTACCGGATGCCCCTTCATTATTTTAAATAGCTCATAAAAATCTGAACGCTGCATTGGCCTTAATGCTTCAAGTGCTTTCCTTCTTTCTTTCTCATTTTCCGAAAGAATCATCTCCCTGAATTTCATAATTCTTTTTTCATTAAAGAACATGTGTTCTGTTCGACAGAGACCAATACCATCAGCATGGAATTCTCCGGCCACTTTAGCATCCCGTGCCTGGTCTGCATTGGCCCTGACGTTAAATTCTTCGATAAACTTTTCACAAATACTTAAAAAATCAAGCAAACCATTTTTTTTGAAATCAGGCTCAATTAATCCCACCTTACCCAGGTACAATGTAGGAGGTTCATAATAGGGAACATTTATAGAAATGTAATCTCCTTCCTTAACGGTCTTTCCCCCAAGGGTAAACGTGTTATTTCTTATTTTCATTTCTGGCTGTACCATAGCAACTTTCCCAAGACTTCTTGCTACTACCGGCGCATGAGATGAAAAACCACCTTCCGTGGATATAACGCCCTGGGCGACTTCAATTGCTTTAACGTCTTCTGCGTACGTTGCCGGCATAACCAAAATCAAGTTAGTATCCCCACCATGCATAATTGCCCGTTTATATTCCTCGAGCAACCGGTTTGTGGTAAAATAGACACGGCCGATGGCCGCGCCGGTTGAACCGGCTATGCCACCCTTAATCGTTTTTACATTTTTTGTCGTTCTGGGGTCAATAATTGGATGGAGCAATTCATTGAGTTGACTAGGTTTGATGGCATCAACAAGATATTCTTCAGTGATCACCTTTCTGCTGTTCAAATCAAGAAGAGTCTTTATGTGTGACTGAGTTGACTTTTCATCAACATCTCGTTGTTCAATGAGCCAGAAATCACCTTCTTCAATAGTAAATTTAACATTTCTTATCTCTTTAAAATTATCTTCGATCTTTCTTGCCAGGTCTGCAAGCTTGTCATAATACTTTTTATCAATCTTATCTATATCCCTGGGTTTTCCCCTGTCCACATCAAATTCGTTCTGCAAAAATTCACCCTGTATCTTCTGATCACCATCAATTATATTTCGAGTAAAATAATTTCCCGCATATGAGTTTTCACCAAAATTACCGTAAACCATTACCTGCACCATTATTGACAGGCTATTATCCACATCGATGTCAGAGTCACAATACCGGGAAGCTGCCCCCTTTAAGATGAGACCAAGTTGATCATATACATCTTCGCTAAACTTGTCTCCAAGGAACTTTTTATACTTTTGTACAACTGCCTTGTAATCTTCTGCTTTTGGCTTTTTGGGAAGTTTTCCTTCAAGTTTATTAATTTCCGCTTCATCTATGCCATATATTTTTAATGCCATGCTGCGCAGAAGAAAGCGATATTCTCCCCAGGCAAATGCTTCATCAGTAAATTTTGCGAATCCTTCCACAACTTCATCATTCAACCCTATATTATGAATCGATGGAAAGAATGGTATGTTTAAATCAGAACTTAATACCACTTTAAGAAGTAACGGTTTGTCCGGGTCACCATAGCCTTTTTTTGTATCTTTCTCTATTTTATCGATGAATGTCTTTAATACCTGTTTCACATTAACCTTTGGAAGCTTAAGGGTTAATTCTGAATCAATTAAAAAACCGGGGGCAATAGGTAATCCCATGGCTGCAAGATCCACAGCTCTCTTTCCGCGAATACCTACACCCTTGACCTGCTTTTCGTCGTATCCTTTAAAGTCCTTGTTAAAATACACTATATTTTCCATAAATACTCGTCTCCTTCGAAAGAATATATATTATTCTATTAAAACAGGTTTAACACCTTACCCACACCAATCTTAAGGAACTGCTCAAATCGCTGGCTCGCACCTTCATATAAGTATTTCTGCAGCTTTGAAACATTCTTAATATTTTCTCCAACAACCTGGAAAAATATTGGATCGCCATGCTTCACCTTGCCCCATTTGAAGAGTGAATTAATGTCATTGATCTTTTCACCTTCATGATAGATATGCACTTCCAGGTCAGGGTGAGATGTCTCAAAGCTTTCAATTATTTTTTTCCATGCTTCTACATTCCCATTATGAAACAACTCGTTTGTTACAGTTATCGAATACTTTGGAGTCATCTGCCGTTTGCCCTCTGAAACAGGTTTTTCTTTTTTCTGTGCAGTTTTAGGCATTACCGTCTCATCAACAAATTCCTTATTTATAAAAATATCCCTTCCCGCTATCATTTCCTCTACTGCATTAATTGCTTCTTTTTCAATATCAGGTTTTTCCTCATCCTTTACAAATTTTGAATATAGTATAATCAATTGATCCTTTGACAACTCTCTAACTCGCTCCCAGTGTTGTAAATTCTTCGGGTTAATAAGAAACACTTCGTTGCTTGCATTAAAATATACTATAAATAAATCTACTGCGGTCCATTTTTCTGTTTCTGCAACAATCTTACTAAAATCATTTATGGATGATGGGATATGGAAAGAATCATATGAATACTGGTATTTATCCCTGATAACTGCTCCAATTACTGGCAATATCTGGTCAGATTCAATTTCATCATCATAAAGCAATGAATTTATAACATCAGCAAAATTTTGACCTGATTCTACTTCTTCAACAACTTCGTTAACTTTAAAAAAATGATTTAATGCCTTATTGAAGTTCGATTTTGTGGCAAGAGAATAGTATGTGGTTTCCATAATATAATACCTCTTAAGTGTAGAGTATATATGCAGCTCATAAATATTGAACTTGATTTGAACGCATTATATAATAATACTTTTTTAATTGCAAGTCTTTTGCCATATAATAAAAGGATGGCATAAGCCATCCTTTTATTGATAATATATGGGACTGTTATTTTACAGTTCTTTTAGACCAGAACTCTTCTTAGATTTTCCTTTAGGTGAAAGATTTACAGATCCCTTCACATCTGAATCAGCGGCACTTGCCTTGTATGCTGCCTCAAAGATATCTTCCTTCGTTTCTTCTGTAGAAAATGACTGGTCGATATCAGTTCTTACTGTAGATCTTCTTCGCTTGAATGTTGCGAAAGCAGCATCCTGAAATCCCTTGGATATGCCATAAAGGAATTCATTAAGCACATTAGCCATACCTTTCAGCATATACTGTTTTCTCTTGATTGTTGTGATATCAACATCAAGAATCAAGCCAGGCTGGATATGATGAGGATTAATCTTGTATGTGAACTCGTTAAACCTTCTTTCAATGAAGTTTAGTCGTTCATCAAGAATAACACGCTCTATTGGGTTCTGGTATCCATGCATCTCCTGTAATTTGTTGGTGAGGTATCGCATCTTATTTTTAAGATTCATGATCCTGTCTTCGTATGTTCTATTATTCTTCTCTACGAAGGTATTCTCATTATAGAGTTCACCAACTTCATTCCACAATACACTGTTTGGATCCATATCTTCTTCACGCTTGGTTCGTCTCCAATCACGGCTCATTAGCCTGTTAGCCAGATCATCGAAATCCCGAAGTGATCTGAAACGTTTCTTGGATTCATAATGGGCGTGAACGACATCCCATGACCTGAGTATCTCGCGGGTAAAGGCATCCATCTGGCGATCATATTCTTTCTTCTCTTCTCTCAACTGATTCTGATCATAGTATGCAAGACGAATCTGATATCTTTCATCAGGAAGAATTGATGAATCAAGTTCTTCATACTCACGAATATTACAGATTCTGGCATTTTTCATGTTGTCACAAACCTGGTAGCCAAGCTTGCTGGTATCAAGAATTGAAGTGATTGCATTGATGGCAGTATTGTAACCCCTGTTCCTGATGTTTTCTTCATCAATGATGTACTTGATATTTTCCCGAACATTCAGTGGATCATATTCATCGATATCAATCTCTGCACGGAGACCTTCAATTTTATCAAGGAACTTTTTGGCTAAAATAGTGTATCTTTTTGACTTTTCATCTTCTTTTTCATCGTCCGTGAAGTTCTCGATTCTTTTGACCTTTTCAAACATGATCTCTGAACCGGAAAGCTCACTTTTACCCTGATCCATGAGTTCTTCTTTGAGTGATTCGATCTGCTTATCGATCAACTCATGTATATGTTTCTGAATAGCATCTTTAAGAAGGGACTCAACGGTAACCTGGTAATGATAAATCGGACTGATCAACTCACTGTCCAGGATGTTGATTGAAAGCTTCACATCATTAACAAACTTGGGCTTCAGTGAATTATCTTTGAAAACGCATTTTATTATAGAATATGCATTTTCACCTCTAATAAACGCACCTACATCTGTCTTCTGTCGTAAAATTGCATTGGTTTCATTTTCAAGATCATTCATACCGCGCTGAATATGCCCCTGGAGATGACCATACATGTTAACCATGGATTTTTCAACTTCACCAGTATTAAACTTATCAGCTCCACCAACTTTATCAAGGAGTTCCGTAATTTCACGTGGTGTATAACGTGCAAGACCTTTCGCTTCCTCACGGTCTGTAAAATCCCTGACCTTCTTTACGAATTCATCTTCCATTGTGACAGTATAACGATTAAACATGTTTACATAAGTCTGGTTCACGTAATTGTAGAGTTTTTCCTTTAAGCCACCCATAACATCAAGGTTTTTCAAAACCTCTTCCGGGAGCTTGTTCTCCATATTATTAAGAACCTTGTCTACAGTTTCATCCAGAACCAGCTTCGCCTCAGCAACTTTATCACGACCTTCCTGAGCAAGTGAATTTCTTGACCCGACAGCACTCGGCTCTGAAGGGTGAACCTTATTGGGGCTTTTTGGGAATTGGGCTATTGACATGTATAGACCTCCTTATCAAATACTTATCATCTT
>CAZVRB010000018.1:14880-41650 GCA_964629365.1 uncultured Leptospiraceae bacterium | reverse complement strand
TAGCTTATCCATAAATGACACCTCTTACTTACTATTTAGAAATTAATATCCTGACGTCAACAGCCTTCAGACCTTTTCCCTGTTCATATACAACCACAGGGTTGATTTCTATATCAGTGATTCTTGGTACCTTTCTAATAATGTTAGCGACCTTGATAATAGTGTCAACAACTATATCAATGTCACGTTTCTCTTCACCCCTGACTCCAAGCAGTAAAGGGTAGGATCGTATTTCAGAAAGCATTTCGGTGGCTTCTTTCCTGTTAAGCTTTGCCGCCCTGAAGGTAACATCCTTCATAACTTCAACATAGATACCACCGAGTCCGCACATTACAATTGGACCAAGCTGTGGATCCTGTCGGGCACCAACGATTAGCTCTACCCCTTTCTGTACCATCTCTGTTACTTCGATACCTTCGATAACAGCGTCCTCTTTGTAGACCCTGCAATTGGTCATGATAGCTTCGTACGCATCAATGACTTCTTCCTTGTTCAATATGTCAAGTGCTACACCACCGGCATCACTCTTATGCAGAATATCTCGTGAAACAACTTTCATAACAACGGGATAGCCAATTTCTTCCGCGAGATTTATGCATTCCTCAATATTCTTTCCGATACCAGCGCCAGGTATGATGATACCGGCTGAATCCATAACATCCTGCCCTTCATTTGAAAGGAGAAAGGTACGATTGTCGGCAATGGCTCCATCAATTATCTTGTCGATTGTCTTCAAGTCAACATCAACCTCTGCTACCGATTCGTCTCTTTCTTTCAGCATCTTCTGATACCTGTATAACGCACCCATACATGATACAGCTTCATATACATCGGGGAATACAGGAATATTTTTTCTTCGAAGTTCCGTTATGGCGCCCTCGACAGACTCACCACCAACGATGGCATACGTTACGGGTTTTCCACTTGCCATATGTTTTGAATACGTATCACGGATCATCGGGGCAAGGTTTTCAGAGTCGAATGTAGCAGTTTCACAATACAATGCAAGTGTAGAATCCATCTCATCACTTTTTGTGGGAGCAGAAAGTGCCAGGTCGTAATCCGATGCTTGAGCCCCACCGGTAATGTCAACGGGATTCTTTGTTGAGCCAAAATCAGGTGTGGCTGGCTCAAATACTTCTTTAAGTACAATCTGATCATCGTAGAGATCAACACCATACTTTTCGCATGCGTCTGTTGCCATAACCCCGATACCACCACCATTGGTAACGATTACACTGTTTCTACCTTTCGGCATTGGGGCATACGCCAGGAACTTACACCAGTTGAATGCTTCTTCAAGACTTTCAGCCCTGAGCAAACCGCTCTGTTTTGCAACTGCATCGAATATTTCATCTGCTCCCGCAAGTGAACCTGTATGTGAAGCTGCTGCCATGGCCCCTCTCGCGGAACGACCGGACTTCAATACAACAATTGGTTTCACTTTTGATGCTTCACGTACCGCCTCGATGAATTTTTCGCCGTTCTTTACGCCTTCAATATACATGAGAACAACATTTGTTTCCTTATCCTGCACAATATATTCCAGGCAATCAGCTTCATCAACATCAGCCTTATTTCCCAGCGATACTATTGCTGAAAGGCCCATTTTTTCTACGGCGGTTTTACCAATCATGGCGATACCAAGGGCCCCGCTCTGAGTAAGGATTGCGACATTACCCCTTAAAACATCAGTGGCCGAAAAAGTAGAATTAAAATTTCCAGATGATGAGAATACTCCAAAGATATTCGGCCCCAGAATACGGGTTCCCTTGCTTTTGGCATAATCTACGATCTTGTTTTCCAGTTCGTTTTCACCTACCTCTGAAAAACCTGAGGTAATAATCTGAACATGCTTTACACCAGCGTCCGCACATTCTTTCACCGCATCGAAAGTAAATTTCGCGGGTACACATATTGAGGCCACATCGATGGACCCACCTATATCACCCACGCTCTTGTATGCATCCATGCCAAGAATGGCACCACCCTTCGGGTTGATAGGATACACTTTACCTTTAAATCCTCCCTGGAGTATATTCCGGGTTACACTGTAACCAATTTTTCCAGGCTGTGAGGACGCGCCAACTACTGCTACGCTTTTTGGTTCAAATAGTGCTTTAATGTCAGAGTTACTTGATTTCATTGTTCATCTCCCCTAAATTCCATCTTCAATTCAAACACTCCCGCGCTAGTTCTTTTATCTATATTGAATCCCATCTTTTCGAATAAGTGCAGCATTGGTTTATTCTCAACGAGCACCTCTGCCGTAAACCCCAGAAGACCATCTCTTTTTGCAAGCTGTGTCAGGTATTTTAATAACTCCTGACCTATCCCCTTGTACTGATAATCGTCACTTACCGCAAACGCCACTTCAGCGGAATGTTGATGTTCCTGGATGCCGTACTGGCCCACTCCCACCACAATTTCTTTTCCGCCCTGTTCAATTACCGCAAGAATTACCATCTCCTTTGTATAATCGATAACTACCATGTCCTGCAACCGCTCATGAGGCATATCTTTACGTGTAGATATAAAACGGCGATACATACTCTGGTCAGACAACGAGTAAAAGAAATCCTTGAGCAATTCTTCGTCACTGATTTTAACCGGCCTGAAATGAAGCTTGATACCTGACTTGGTTGTTCTGTACGTTTCCAGGTTTTCAGGATATTCACCCCGCTTGCCGGGAATGAAAGCCTGGTCCCTGTAGATTAAACCATGCTTTTTCGCCTGTTCAATCAACCATGGACGAAATTTCGGATGCGCGATGGAAATAAGATCCATAGCCCTTTCCCGAATATTTTTGCCGTGAAGATACGCGATTCCATATTCTGTAACCACGTAATGGGCATCACCCCTGTTAAGGGTTACCCCGGCCCCTTCGGGCAGAAACGGCACTATCCGCGAATGTTCCTCATCCTCCGTGGTTGAACGAACTGTTAAAATAGTTTTTCCACCGGGTGCCAGCACTGCACCCCGCATAAAATCTGCCTGTCCTCCGATTCCACTGAAAAAAGTAGGGCCAATCGACTCAGCGGTCGCCTGTCCAGTTAAATCTATTTCTAATGCGGCGTTTATAGCGGTCATTTTTTTATGCTGCGAAATAACAAGTGGGTTGTTTGTATAATCAATACTTCTAAACTCAATTCCGGGGTTGTCATGAATAAACTCGTATGTTGATTTATGCCCCATACTGAAACTTGCTATGGCCTTACCCCTGTCCACTGATTTCTCAGAATTATTTATAACACCGGCTTTTATAAGTTCTACGATCCCATCAGAAAGGAGCTCGGTATGTACCCCGAGATTTTTCTTGCCACTCAGATTTTTAAGTATTGCATTTGGCATTCTGCCATATCCAACCTGGATCGTATCACCATCTTCAATTATCCGGGAAACATATTTCCCAACTTTATCAGAAAGCTCATCAGGTATCTCCGTATCAAATTCCAGAAGATCTTCATCATGATGGATGATAAAATCCGCATCCTCAATATGAATAAAGGCGTCACCATGCACCCTTGGCATTTTTGAATTAACCTGTATCACCACATGACGGGCACTTTCAACAGCCGCTTTAACTATATCGACACTAACCCCAAGGCTTAGAAAACCATGGGCATCCGGCATTGAAGTCTGCACCATTGCCACGTCAATTTCGATAATTCCACGTCTCAGCAGTGATGGCACCTGGGAAAGAAATATCGGGGTATAATCAGCCATGCCGGTATTCACCGCTTCCCTGGTATTGTTACCCACGAAAAATGAATTATGCCTGAAATTATGTTTAAATTTTTCATCCGTGTAGGGGGCAACACCGAGTGTCCAGACGTGTATTACCTCTGCGTCGAAGAAAGCTTTCGGATATGATTGTGTGTATTGAACAAGCGAGTTAACGAGATACTGAGGCTCACCACATGCCGTACCAATAAAAATACGATCTCCCCGGTGGATATGACTGAATACTTTTTCTTCCGGGAGAAATTTTTCCGGATAATTCTTTTTAATATCTTCCAAGAGTTTAATAGAATCGTTCCCCATGTCCCCCTGCCCTTCCATATGTATATATTACCATGGAATGTACATACAATATTTTACCACCAAATGCTGTCAATTCAAATTTAATTATATATTTTTCTGCATATGTTGTTATGAACCAACCCTAACAGATATTGTAGTATACCAGCAATAACCACTTCGGTCAATTGCAATTTCGCAGCAAAAAAATGTAGCCATTGTTGCAGGCACTTACATTACATATTATACCATTAATCCTAGTACTGGTATATATATTTTCAAAATATAAGTGAGTATTTTTACAGTTTGTCATTCTTGATTGGTAAAGAATGACAAACTGTATCAGGTTGAATTATGAGGTGATAAGATCTACTGCAGCTGCATCTTTAAGGAAAATCCGGCAATCTACTACTGTGCTTCCATTCCCTTCAGCATATACGAAAACCGGGTTCAAGTCTATTTCATCTATAACACTCACCCCCGTTACCAGTTCACTCACACGCATAATAATATCAACAAGAGACTGCGCATCAAGTGGTGGCTTTCCCCTGAAACCATGAAACAGGGGATACGACTTTAACGACTGCACCATGTCCCATGCTTCATTTATTGTAACAGGGGCAAGGGAAATAGCCACATCCCTGTAAAGCTCAACAAATATGCCTCCCATTCCTGTCATCACGATTGGTCCAAAAACAGGGTCTCGTCTT
Source organism: uncultured Leptospiraceae bacterium (assembly GCA_964629365.1). Taxonomy (GTDB): domain Bacteria; phylum Spirochaetota; class UBA4802; order UBA4802; family UB4802; genus M55B154. Next base: position 36,920 of record CAZVRB010000018.1, on the reverse strand, counting down.
GCTCCAACAAAAAATTCAGCTCCCGCAGGTGCCATTTCATGTACATACACTCCACTGAAATCGGCCCCGGGTAAATAGCTTTCAAGGGATATTTTCATTTCTGCTATCGTATCAGCAAGTTCATCATAATCATTAATATTCAACTTCACACCATCAGCATCTGATTTATGAGACGCATCCGCTGAAACAAGCTTGGCTGCCAATGGGAAGCCGATTGATACATCATGAAGTTCATCAACAGTGAATATTCTTTTTCCGGGCACAGATCGAATTCCTGCCATTTCACACATTTCAAGGTTCTCATGCAGCAGGGGCTGTCTTTGACGGTATATTGATTGTAATAGAAATTTACGAATACTTGATACATCAATCATTGAATGGTTCTCTATTCCCCTGTTATTTCGTTGTATTTTCCTTTCCTGGTATAGTGCCGAAATACTGAGAGCATGGGCAGCATCGTTCGGTGTTGAGAAGACCGGTAATGGATGATTTTTATTAATATCCAGTAACTCTTCGGCATCAGAAATCATTGTAACCATTACCGGTTTCTTATATTTTTTCACCAGTTGATCAACACTATCAAGAAAGGTGCGTGACATATCAGCTTCGTATTCAGACTGGTAGAGGTGATTAAACAGGATGCCATCGATTTCATCAAGCTTCAATGCTTCTTCAAGAATACGTGTAAAAATGGTATAGTCAAATATTTCACCAAGATCAAGTGGGTTCTGATGGGTTATAACCCTTGTAGTATACATGTCCCGTATTGCTTCCAGAAAGGAATCAGGAAAAGATATCATATCAAACCCGTATTTTACACATGCGTCAGCAGAAATGACAGCATGACCGCCAGATCTTGAAAGCACCGCTACTTTTCTTCCCCGCATGGGAGGCAGCTTCATGGCTTTCACCGCCCGAATGACCTCTTCTTCATCCTCTGCCCGTATTACCGCTGACCGGGATAACGCGGCATCAACTACGTCATCCCCTGCAGAAAGTGCCGTGGTATGCGATTGGGCAATACTGGCACTTTCCGGGCTCCTGTTAGACTTATGAACAATGACAGGTTTTTGAGAATTCACCACCAGCTTATAGAAATCACGCCCCCGGCTGAATCCTTCCAGGTAACAAACAATAATTTCTGTTTTTGGATCTTCAAGAAAATACTTTAAAAAGTCAACTTCGTCCAGGTCTAGTTTGTTACCTACGCTTGCAAATTTTGCCAGGAATATATGATTTTCAGGAAGGCCGTGAAGATATGTATTCCCCACACCTCCACTTTGCGAAATAAGTGAAACATTACCTGTTTCGTTAACTTTTTTAAAAAACGCGAAAGGCATCATCATATGTTTTTCGAAGTTAACAGTTCCGATACAGTTGGGTCCAATTATTCTGATTCCGTAACGTTGGGCGATAGCAAGCACTTCTTTTTCCAGATCGGTTTCATCACTTGAAAACTCGCTGAAACCGCCTGATTCAATGACAACCCGGTTAATACCTTTCTTACCACATTTTTCAAGCTCATCGGGGATTGTCTTCGCGGGGGTAATCAAGATTGCCACATCTGGTATCTCGGGAAGCTGTTCGATTCCGGCGTATACCTTTATCCCATCAACTTCGCCATCTCTTGCCCCTACACCATACAGCCTTCCTTCGTATCCCTGCTGAAGGTTGCTCAATAAAATAATTCTTCCAAGGTTTATCTTCGTTGTTGAAACACCTACGACTACCATACTATCTGGATAAAAAAACTTTTTCATTCATTTCTCCATATATTGACATATAATATTACATATCATACTTATTATTTCTACTAAACGATTATAGTCAAGTAAAAGTATATTAAAAAATATGAATGGACACCCTTATGGATGTCCATTCAACACATTCGTTTACAAGTTCCAGTATTTATTAAGACTATTTATTATTTATACTATTAACATGTTTCATCGCCTCATGAAGGTACAACCCCAAAAAATATGGTTTCTGTGAGGCGAACGCTTTTGCCTGTGAAAGGATGGCTTCTTCAGCATATTGCACATTATATCGCCATGTCATGTAATCGAAGGTAACTGACCTGGCAAAATACAATGGTTTAAGGGATTCCACAACATCCTTCTTGATTTTTGATGAACCCATGCTGTACCTGTGCAGAAGCTGATACACCGCCTGCGTCCAGTTGAAAAGATCCAGTTCATAGTGATCCGTTTCAAACATTTTATCAAGGGTAAATATCGCGTAATCGTTCAGATACCGTTTTAATATCTTTTCCCTCGGTGCGTATTCTTCCCGCAGCTTGTTTTTCATTTCCCTGATATTTATTTTTAATTCTTGAGGAGGATCAAGTTTTTCCAGTCCAAACAATTTCTTTTTATTTGGACTCACAATAGGATATCCAAGCCATCTTTTTTCTTCGGCCAGTATGGTATCAAACAACGTGGTAACAACCTGTGTAAACATGGGACCAAGTTTTGGGGCACTTGCCTTGTGAATTTTCGCACCAAGCCCCGCCTCGGCAATTTTAAAGCCTCCCAGTATGGCGTGCATAGTCATAAAGATATCAATACCATACTGTTTTGTTGTTTGTATCCATTTCTGATCAAGCCAGTATTTCATCAGGTTCTTTGAGAACCCGAATTCACCACCAATGGGTTGCCTTATATCTTCCCCGAGAAGTCCATACAGAAGCGGATAACATATATGGTTTGTAATGGTTCCATCAAACTGGTGTCGTGAATACCTTGGTAGTACGTAATCATATCCTTTTATTATTGGTTCTCCAAGGTGTTTTATCCACTCGGGAGTAATAGACTTCAAGTCTGCATCTACAACCACTGCCCCCTTCAGTGTATCCAGGTGTTTTTTCCCAAATTTAAACAGGTTAAGAAAATTATTTCCTTTGCCCCTCACCTCACCGGGTGTTGTTATGTAATGCTTCGGGGTATTTGTCTCTGTATTAAGAAAAGCGCCTTTTGTGTCATCTTCACTGTTGTTATCCACATTAACGATTACTGTTTTGTACTTATCAAAATACTTTGAAAGACCTTCATCAACCTGCTTAACTACATACGATATTGAATCTGACTCCATGTAAGATGGAATACCTACCATGAACTCTATTCCACGGAGATTTTCTTTCATTTATTCCCCCTGCACATTAAATTCAATACAAATCCACTTCTTCAAAGCAAATGATATCGTATACTGGATGTATACTCAACTTTTTTTTATTGCACAACAAAAAAGGAGGCTAATGCCCCCTTTTTTGTATTAAAATGTACAAATATTATTACATGCCCAGTGCGTCTTTTACAACATTGATAAGGTTATCCGGATCTACCGGTTTCTGGAAAACTCCACTAAATCCAAGTTTATCAATATCAATATTTGTGGCCGTAGCCGAACCTATGCTGCTGAGAAGAAATACCGGCATATCAGGATTGTTTTTTCGAATATCCTGAGCCACTTTTGTTCCCGCGTCAATTCTTTCCATCATCATGTCACAAAGTACAAGATCAGGATTAACCGATTTAACTTTTTCAGTACCTTCTTTTCCACTCATAGCTGTTTCTACTTCGAAACCATTGGCACCGAGAATAGCTTTTATTGAATCAAGAATATCCGGATCATCATCAATAACCAATATTACTTTTTTATCTGACATAGTATATCTCCTGCGTATTCATATTTTTATTGCCTTTGATGCTTCTACAGCATCAGCAAATGCATTCGGAGAATCATCTGTAAGCAACGATACCAGAAAATCAAGGGCCATGTCAAGGTTTGCCGCAGCCCTGTCTGAAAGCTTCTCATAACCCATTTCCCATTCGTATCCCCGTATGGCCAGCATATAACACTCTGGATTCTCTCCATATATGTCCTGGCCCAGGGCAAGAACAGATTCAGCCGACATGGCGTGCGTAGTAAACGTTATCTCTTTAGCCGGCTGAAGCCTGTACAATTCAAACGGTTCGTGACAATCAAGAGAAGCATCGGCAAAGATGACGGCATCATAATCCCTGATGTTCATGGCGTCTTCGATGTTAAGCTGATAATTAGAATCCCATTCCACACCTGGAAACTCATCAGCCCTTTTCTCTATTGACGCTGCCACCATGGGTCCAAGTCCGTCATCCTGCCTGCCGGGATTACCGTACCCGTATATCAAAATTTTCTGATAATGCTTCAAATCTATTTCCTTATCTGGTCTATTACGTTCCCATCAGCATCCACAAGGGAAAGCTCAAGAGGCATCTTGCCGAGCGCGTGGGTTGCGCAACTCAGGCATGGGTCATATGCCCTGATGGCAACTTCAACAGCATTCAGCATACCTTCAGTAACTTCTGACTGACCGTTTATCTGCTGTTTAGCAACAAAGTTAACCGCCCTGTTCATGGGTTCGTTATTATTAGTTGTTGAAACAATCAGGTTAGCCATTTCAATCTGGTCATTATCGTTAATCCTGTAATGATGGAACAGGGTTCCACGAGGCGCTTCCAGAAGTCCAACACCTTCGTTTGTCTTTGTGCCCTTTGCAACACGATCATCACCCTGCAGATCCGGATCATTCAGAAGATCTTTCATCTTTTCAGCAGCGTGAAGTGTTTCTATCAGACGGGCCCAGTGCATGTGCATTGACGCGTTACTGGGTTTACCGTTTGTATATGCCTTGTATGCTTCAAATTCTTTCTGTGCAAGGGGTGTATCGATGAAATCACATGTATTCAGTCTGGCAAGCGGGCCAACTGTGTACCATCCATCTCGTTTGCCAAGTGATTTCAGGTAAGGAAACTTCATGTAACTCCAGTCTTTAACTTCTTCACCAATGTGCTGCAGGTAATCCTGATAGTCCACATCATTAAGAATTTTTTTGCCTTCAGAATCTACTGCCCTCAGAACACCATGATACAGGTCAAGAGAACCGTCTTTCCGAACAAGGCTGAGATGATTTGACGGGAATGCCGCGAAATTATCCAGCATGTCACTGTTCTTTGAGTGGAAGTCCTTGAAGAAATCAAGGGCACCCTGTGACCATGCAATCATCTTGTCGATATTCAGCGGGTCAGCACCTTTTAAGAATTCGTCTCTCTCTTCGATGCTCAGGTTCTTGTTGATTCCACCTGGTATGGCACCGGTACCATGTATCTTCTTCCCTGCCGTAGCCCGGATTATCTCCTGGCCGAACTTTCGCATCATAACACCCTGTACCGCAAGGTCGGGATGTTCCATGGCAACACCGATAACGTTCCTGGTGGCCGGATCAGAATCTATACCGAACAGAAGGTCAGGTGATACAAGGTGAAAGAAATGAAGGGCGTGGGACTGAAAAGTCTGCCCATAATGCATAAGCCTTCTCATTTTCTCACCGGTTGGAGTAAGACCATCAGGTCCAACACCAACAATAACATCCAGTGCCTTTGCAGCCGCAAGATGGTGACTTACCGGACATATACCGCAGAGACGCTGTACCAGTACAGGTGCTTCCCAGTATGGGCGCCCCTGTACAAATCTTTCAAATCCACGGAACTCAACTATATGCAGCCTTGAATCGGTTACATTATTCTGTGGATCAAGCTGAATAGTCACTTTTCCATGACCTTCAACCCTTGTTACTGGTTCTATCGTAATTTTTCTACCCATAATTCTCTCCCCGATTAATCAAACTTAACTACTTCGTACGGTAAATCTAATTCTCTGCCTTCAAGAAGTGCAACAAGTGCTTCCCAGATAAGATCTGCTCTTGGAGGACAGCCAGGTAAATAATAGTCGATTTTAACTATTTCATGACATGGATATACCCTGTCCAGAATCATCGGAAGCTCATCGTCACATGGAATAATATTATCATCTACCGTCGGACAGTTTAAGTATGCTTCTTCCAGGCATTCCTTAACTGACATACCGTTTCTCATTGCTGGAAGGCCACCCATAATGGCACATTCACCAACGGAAATAAGAATCTTGCAATTCTTTCTGAAATCACGCAGATTTTCCACGTTTTCACTGTTACAACATCCACCCTCAATAAGACCGATATCACACTGTTTTGTAAATGTCTTGATATCATCAATGGGTGACTTATTGAACTCAACCAGCTCAATAAGTTTTAAAATTCTATCATCAATATCCAGCAGGGACATGTGACATCCGAAACATCCCGCCAGAGACGCTGTTGCTACAACTGGTTTACTCATATTAATCCTCCGTAATCGGTATGTCCTGATTATTTTTCGTATTCACTGCCAATTGGCTTGCCGTCATATTTACGCATGCCGATTGGTACAGCATATCCAACTTCTTTTTTAAGTATGGCACCTACTGGACAGAGTTCCATGGCCTTTTCTGCCATTTCTTCGGTCATTTCCTGAGCCAGTTCAGGGTCAACCGATATTATCGCTTTTCCCCCGCGATTAACAAGTCCGAATATATGCTTTCCATCAGCTGTTGTTACACCACGAACACACCTGAGACACTGTATACAACGGTTACGATCTATGAGAATTTTCGGGAATGACGCATCCACTGTTCTTTGTGGCCATAGATAAGGGAATCTTGGAGCCAGCATAGTATACTTGTACGCCAGGGCCTGCAATTCACAGTTTCCACTCTTTTCGCAAACAGGGCACATATGGTTCCCCTCAACGAAAAGCATTTCAACAATAGCCTTCCTGAAATCATTTAATTCAGGAACGTCATTTTCGATTAACATACCTTCTGCTACCGGTGTTGTACAGGCGGCCATGTTTCGTCCGCCAATTTTTACAGTGCAGATACGGCATGTTCCTGCAGGCTTGATTCCCTCGTAGTCACACAGCGTTGGAATATATACGCCATTTTCCTTTGCTGCTTCTACAATGGTCTGGCCTGCTTTTGCCTTAATTTTTTTGCCATCAATTGTAATATTTATTTCGCTCATAATCAATGTTCCTTTATATTAGGGATTCTTCCTGCTGCCTTGCAAGATTCCTGTACAGCAGCCTTGAGATCAAACTCAGAAACGTAATCAACACCCTTCTGAATCTTCGCTTCGTACATTTCAGGAAAATTTTTGAGAGTTGTGGCGATAGGATTTGGTGAAGTCTGCCCCAGTCCGCAACGGCTGGTTGCTTTTATAATCTTGCTCCACTCTTCAAGTTCCTTCAAATCCTGTTCAGCGGCTTTTCCTGCCATTACCTTCTCAAGCTTGTCAAGCAGCAACTGGTTTCCAGCTCTACATGGAACACACCATCCACAGGATTCCTCAACGAAAAATTCCATAAAATTGTGTACGACTTCGAAAAGGTCACGATCTGGTCCTACAATAATCATGGAACCGCCCGTTCCCAGGTCATCATAACAGATTCGTTTTCCATAGTCTTTTTTTCCAACACAGGTTCCCGATGGTCCCCCAACCTGTACAGCTTTTGCTGTTCGGCCTTCAACCATTTCAAGAAGTGTCTGTATAGTAGTGCCGAATTCAACTTCATAGATACCGGGCTTCTTGCAGTCACCGGATACACTGAGAAGTTTGGTTCCAGAAGACTGGGCTGTTCCCATTTTCTTGAACCATTCGCCACCTTCCAGCATGATTCGTGATACGCAGCAGAATGTCTCAACATTGTTCACGCTTGTAGGATACCCCAGGTAACCTTTCTGAGCAGGGAATGGAGGCCTGTTTCTTGGTTCTCCACGCTTCCCTTCCGCTGATTCTATCAATGCAGATTCTTCGCCGCATATATATGCGCCAGCACCTGTCTGGATCCTGATATCAAAATTGAAGCCATCTTTTCCTGCAACATTCTTGCCAAGTACGTTTTTCGCGCGAAGATCTTCCAATACCTTTTCAAGGAATTTTCGCAAATACTGGTACTCTACCCTGAGATAGACTATCCCTTCTTCAGCCCCAATCGCATAGCCGGCAACAGCCATGCCTTCGAAAAGCATTTCGGGATTCTCTGTCATGATAACGCGATCTTTGAATGTTCCTGGTTCACCTTCGTCAGCGTTGCATACAATGTACTTTTTGGCACCTTCAGCCTGCCTGGTAAAGTCCCATTTCATACCTGTTGGGAATCCCGCGCCGCCGCGTCCTCGAAGATTGGAAAGTTTTACCTCTTCAATAACATCATCAGGAGTTTTCGCGACAGCTGCTTTAATGGCCGATCCAGTTTCAAAAGGCGCAAAAAGAACAGGGCCTTTTCTCTGAATATTGTTATTAACCATTGATTTGATCAAGTCAGACTGGTTATTTCCATCACCATAATTCTTAACAAGTTCACTGACTTCTTTCCCGGCTTTCATGTCGGCAACAAGTTCTTTCGCCTTTTCAGGTGTAAGGTCGGTAAAAATTACACCGTTAATGATTGCTGCCGGCTCCTGGTCATTCATTCCGATACATGAAGTATCAAAAAGACCCATTACACCGTCCTCTGTTGTTCTTCCGAAAGAACAACCGGCCGCTTCTTCAAAAGCCTTTGCCACGGCAGCCCGTCCTTTCATGTTTGCCACCGCACTGTTGTTCAGGTATACTGAATATTTACCCACAGGAGTCTTGGAGAAGAAATGATAAAAAGTAACCACCCCGTCTACATCCACCTTTGAAACACCCAGAGCTTTTGCCAGCTGAACAACGGCTTCATCTGAGACATATCCAAGCTCACTTTGCACATCGGTAACGATGTCCATAAGCCTGGTCTTGTCCTTGTTGTACTTTTCAACAACCTGACTTACAACCGTTCCTAAATTTCCCATATTACCCCTTCTGATTTTTAAAAAAGTATCATTAAATCATATATAAATTCGTATTTAAATATTAATAATGGGACTCAAAACCAATCCTTATATGTAAATTTATATTTTCAATAAAAAAATCTGGATACATATTGTTTTTTTACATTGGTAGCCACAATATACACTTTAGTAACACATTATGCCACGATATAATATTTCTTATGCATTATGGAGCAAATATAACATTGAAATCATTACTAATATATCATACATTTTAAATACTAACAATTTATATTATTTGATATCCCCTGTTCTTGTCTTCAATTAACATTGAAGGTTTATTGACAAATATATATACAGATACATTGTTGTCGAACTAATTATAATGGAGAATGAATAATGTCAGGTTTATTCTATATAGCCCTCGGTGGAGCCATTGGGGCCGTTTTGCGATATGTTATTTCAGGCATTCCACACTCACTTTTTCCCAGTACATTCCCATGGGGCACCGCCCTGGTTAATCTTACCGGTTCATTTCTTATCGGTTTTCTTTCAGGTATTCTTTTTAACCGCATGGCCACGATTTCACCGGAGATGAGAAATTTTGTGTTTATCGGCATTCTCGGGGCGTTTACCACCTTCTCCACTTTCAGTATTGAGTCCTTCAGGCTTTTCAATGATGGCGAAATCACGCTTGCAGTATCCAATATTATGTTAAATAATATTGGCGGGATCGTACTTGTACTTGCTGGTTACATAAGCGGTAAAGCATTAATGATGGCTACAAACTAATAAGGAGGACAAATGAAATTACCGGAAGAAGGTATGCTGCTTCGGGTGTTCATCGGCGAGCAGGATAAGCTTAACGGCAAACCACTGTATGAGCAGATAGTCATGAGGGCCCGTGAATTGAATATGGCGGGTGCCACCGTGCTGCAGGGCATACTGGGTTTTGGAGCCGACAGCCGCATTCATTCTGCTAAAATACTGCGATTATCAGAAGACCTTCCCATAGTAGTAGAAATAGTTGATACGGAAGAGAAGATCAACTCCATCCTGCCTTTCCTTGATGAAACAGTACATGAAGGGATGATTACCCTTGAGAAAGTAAAGGTGCTGAAATATACCCATTCAGGAAAAACAAAATAGAATTATTCCGTATCATCCCTATTGAAGCGTTCCCGTAATCTCTCCATCATTGGTCCGTCTGAACGCCAGACGTAACAGGTGTTTTCCAGGTACTTTGAAAGGGTTCCTCCTGATTTGAACTCTCCGGATACAGGTTTTCTTGCCCTGTATGCCCAGAACCCCTGTACTGTCGCCGGTGCCATGGCAAGCAGCAAGGCAACGAGGTGGGCACATCCTTTCGTTCCCCCGAGAAGGGCACGTACTTCTTTTTTAAAACCAGGACCGATCTTCATGCCTCTTACCGCTTCCATGAAACCGGCAGTTTCGGCACATTCCTCCCTGGGAATCTCGTTCATTTCAACTTCAATATCATGAATCTGAAGTTGTGGACCTTTCACAAGTATTCTCAGTATCATATGGTGTAATGGTCCCGGAGCCCGTTTTTCTCCGGTTGTGAGATAATAATGCTGTAACCTGTCTTCGAAAAGTTTTCCTTCAACGATAACAGCCCCTTCCTCGGATCCATAAGGATATGTATCTATCAATATGTGTCGCCGATGAATGCCTTCTCCACTGCAATAATCTTTTAAACTCACTTCACCACCTGCCTTGTTGATATGTGATCAGGATACAGGTACATTATAACCCCGACAAGCATAAAAAAGAAATGATCACATAATCACCATCTGTATGATAATACTTTTATAAACCGGCGGGCAGTAATGTCAATTTATAGTTAACAATATTTATTTTATGTGGTATGTAATTATTTTATTGACATTGTTTACTTTTTAATCTACATATTAATGAATATGAGAAAATCTATCTTCGCTGGTCCCGCGGCACTTTCTCAATAAAACACACATACAGGAGGTTCTCAATGGAAAGACCCTGGTTGAAGTCATATGCCCCGGGGATTCCGGAATCACTCAAGTACGAAGTTATGACTGTTGTTGATGGAATGGAAAAAACTTGTGATGAATTCCCCGACAATAACGCACTCATTTTCATAGACGCGAAAATAACATACAAACAGTTTCGCTCAATGGTCAACAGTTTTGCCAATGCGCTTATTGACATGGGCGTCAATCCCGGAGACAAGGTTGCCATGCTGCTGCCCAATGTACCGCAGATTGCCATCGCCACCTATGCCGCATGGAAAATTGGCGCTGTTGTTGTAATGAATAATCCCCTCTATTCTGACAGGGAGCTTGAATACCAGTTAAATAATTCCGAGTCATCTGTCCTCGTTTGTCTTGATCTTCTTGGCCCAAGGATGATTGAATTAATGCCCAAGACACCGGTTAAAAAGATTGTTGTAGCTCATATACGTGATCACTTGAACTTTCCCAAAAAACAGCTGCTTCCCATTGTCGCCAAAGACAAACATAGAAAAATACCGAAAACCGAGAATGTGTATGAATGGTCTGATCTTCTGAAGAAATATCCTGATGATGACCCCGGAAACAAGGCAAGGTTTGAAGACCTGGCCAGCCTGCAGTACACCGGCGGTACCACCGGGGTAAGCAAGGGTGTTATGTTAACCCACAAAAACCTGTCATGCAATGTTCAGCAGATAGTGGCATGGTTTCCGGGTTTTGAAAAAGGGAAACTCACAGAACTTGGTGTTCTCCCCTTCTTTCATTCATTCGGCCTTACAACGGTTATGAACCTGAGCATATGGCAGGGATGGACAGATGTGCTCATCCCCCGTCCTGAACCAGATGCAATACTTGAAGCCGTATCAAAATACAAGGTAAATTTTTACCCGGCTGTACCTACCATGTATGTTGGGGTGCTGAATCATCCTGATATCAATAAATACGACCTTTCATCAATCGAAGGGTGTTTCTCAGGGGCGGCACCACTTCCGGTTGAAGTAATCAAGGAATTCGAAGAAAAAACAGGTGCCCAGATATGCGAAGGCTACGGGTTATCCGAGACATCGCCTGTGGCCACCATTAATCCGTACGGCGGCGAAACCCGGGCCGGCTCAATCGGTCTGCCCATTTCTGATACCGAGATGAGGCTTGTTGACCTGGAAGAAGGCACACGTGATGTGGGACCCGACGAACCCGGTGAAGTTATAATCAAGGGCCCCCAGGTCATGGTTGGTTATTACAACATGCCCGAAGAAACTGAAAAAACCCTGAAAAACGGGTGGCTGTACACAGGAGATATTGGGAAGCTTGATGAAAATGGTTATTTCTATATTGTAGACAGGAAAAAAGACATGATAATCGCAGGTGGATACAATATATATCCCCGTGATATCGATGAAGTCTTATTTGAGCATCCACAAATCGTAGAAGCATGCGCGGTTGGTATCCCTGATGAATATCGTGGTGAAACGGTAAAGGCATTCGTGGTTCTCAAATCCGGCGCGTCATTGACAGAAGAGGAGATAATTAATTACTGTAAGGATAAGCTTGCCAAGTACAAGGTACCCAAGATGATCGAATTTATTGATGAGCTGCCAAAGAGTGGTGTTGGCAAGATACTTCGTAAAGAACTGCGGCAGATGGAAATGGAAAGAATGAAAAAGAAAACCGGATAATAAATTCTACTGGCATGTGCATTTTAAAAAAAGGATGCTTGAAATGGCATCCTTTTTTTTATATCAGCTTGATATGAAAATAATTGTGTTTGCAACAAATAATGGTACTATATAATACTGGTACAGGTTATATGCACGGTATGTCATTCTAGACTAATCATTTAAAGGAATATTATATTTCATGAAGAAACTGGTATGCTATTCACTAATCATAATAACATCGTTGCTTTTCATCCAGTGTACACACACAATCGACGACTCCATCAATATTGGCAGCCAATGGAGAATCAGCACCCGTGATAGCGCTGCATTCAAATCTCCAGAATATGACCACAGCAATTGGGATACCATTGATCTTCCAGGAAAACTTACGGACAAAAAAAGCAGGCAGACACTCTGGCTCAGAAAAACGGTTACCATTCCATCTTCATTCAAAAATCAACACAACGCCTTTACTCTTGGTAAAATATGGGATGTAGAAGATACATACTTTAACGGTTACAGAATTGGATCAGCCGGCAGTGAATACCCTGATTTTCATTCAAACTGGAACAACTTCAGATACTATATTATTCCGGGAGATATTATAAACTTTGATGGAGAGAATACCATCGCTATACGGGTATTCAGTAATCAAAATGCTGAATACAACGGGGAGCCCCTTATAACATCAGTTGATGATGCACAAACAATTACTTTCTTTCGACGACTGATGGCTGAATATGTCGCCATGGCCACAAGTTTTCTTACCTTAATCTTGAGCATCCTGATATTTTACTTTTACATGAAAAATCGAGATCTCTTAACACTTTATTTTGGCATTATTTCATTAATCTGGTGCTTCCTTGCCATGCATTTTTACCTTCCTGAATACTTTATAATGGATTTTAATACCCAGGACAAGCTGTACTATGCCCTGCTTTCCCTTGAAGCTCTTTTCATGTTCTTCTTTATAGAACGCATGCTTGAGAAGACCAGTCGCATGGTTCGGCTGGTGCTCACCGGACTTACCGTGATAACAATAATTATCAGCATGACAGCTACGGCGGATAACCCGGTTACCGGATGGCGATTTCCGTTTATAGGTGGTTTCGGCATAATACTACAGGTAATATGGGGAGTTCTTATCATACGGGGACTTCTGAATAAAGTACGCGGCGCTCTGCCCCTTCTTTTCGGATATATTCTTATCATGATATGCATAGGACATGATTCGCTTACCGTCGCTGGAGTGATTTACTCCAACTATTTCTGGATCAACCTTGGTTACCCCGGTTTCATCATTGCCTTCGGGGCAGTATTGTCCATGCGTTCCACGCAGATGGCCGAAGACCTGGTAAAATCACAGAAATACGTGGAGCAGACAAACAGCGACCTCCTGTCAATTATACAAAATGTGAAGGAGTCCATTGAAGAGCTAACCACTTTTTCACAATCGGTAAAGGAAACAGCGAACGCCCTGCAGGTCAGAATGAATGACCAGGGCAGCAATCTTGAAGAAACCACAGCTGCCATGGAAGAATTTGCTTCAAGCGTGGATATGATTGCCACAAGTGCCAGTGAACAGGACAATGTTATCAACGACAACAAGGAACTTCTCCTGGGCTATATTAACGGAATAAGTGATATAACAGGAGCCGCTAAAGAAGCCGTGAAACTGAGCTATCAAAGCCAGGGACAGACCTCGGAAACCAGGACCCAACTCTCTGAGGTTCGCGACGGCATGGAAAAGATCAAGAACTCTTCGGGGAACATTCGCGAGATTACAGAAATCATTAATGATATCGCTGAAAAAACAAACCTGTTGTCTCTCAACGCTTCCATTGAAGCGGCACGTGCGGGTGAATACGGACGTGGGTTCGCGGTTGTTGCCGACGAGATAGGGAAACTGGCTGAATTATCAATTCAGCAGTCAAAATCAATTCAGTCGATTTTACTGGAAACCGTTGAAGATATTGAAAACGAGACAGAACTCATCGTTACATCAGGCAAATCTATTAATGACGTTGAAACTGCGGTGAACAATGTGAACATGGGAATTGATACCATACTTGACCTGTGCATCTCACAGGAAAAGCTTACCGAAACAATTGAACAGAACATGCAGAAAATACTCACCGGCTCCTCAAATATCACCACTGCCACTAAAGAAGAGAAGATTACCATACAGGAAGTAACAAACTCCATTGAGCAACTGGTTGAAATAACAGGGATGGTAACCGAAAAATCTGACTCACTCACCGACTCGCTGGATACCCTCACCGCCCGCATCGAGGTATTACGGTCGCTTGTGAAGGAATAATTTATTCACCACGGAGACACCGAGAAACGGAGAATATCTCAGTGTCTCTGTGTTAAAATATTTTCAAGGGGCTGGTATTTTTTCTCTTCCAGGTTGAACTCCATCTTCTGCCTTTGGGCATTCTCATCGATGTAGGATGCCCTGAAAATATCGCTGATTTTGGCGCCGTCCTTCAGTTCGAGTATGCCGTAATCAACACATTGCCGTATGAATGTACGGAGTATCCCGAAGGACATTTTCTGTATACCTGTATCTCCATGATGTTCATGATCGTACAGGCCCAGGTTGACGTCCGCCACCCTGTGGTTGCGCATACTGGCATCAATATTTATCCCTGTTTCAACACCGTATATCTGCCAGAAATTTACACTGTTAAAAAATGAAACTGTTCCCCCTACTTCACCGGAAAGAGGATATGCCAGCCGGGGCAGCTTTTCAAGTCCGGGATGATCTATCACCGAGAACAGGGGCTGGGCTACATATTTCTTTACCCGTCCCATTTCCCGCCAGAAACTTGCCTTGGCAAAATCATTACCTTTTAACACGGCACCCGCAAGACCGGTTACGAAATGAGCCCCGAAGTATTGGGGCACCACGTCGGCATCAAGAAATATGACTATATGATCATCGGGGTTATTTTTTACCTTCGTGGTATTTATATGATACAGGGCTCTTCGCATATCCGCCCCTTTACCTTTCTCTTCTCCCATATCCGGAACTTCCAGGTTGTTGCAAATCAATATCTCCACGTTATGATCAGCTTTACGTGCCATCTGTTCAGTTTTTTCTTCATCATCACCCGCGCGCCTGTGTGACAGGTAAATTGTATCAACCAGTTCACCAAGGTTCTCACGTAACAGTGAGATCTTTTCATATATCAACGACGCTTCACGCTCACCAAAGGTTGAAAAGATCACATGTATGTGCTTTTGTCCCTTAATTGATGCAACAACTTCCCGGGTTAATTCACCTGGATCAAATTGCATTATCTCTGCCATGATTCTGCCCCTCTTTATTATTTATTATATTATTCACGTTTTTTATGGATTCTGCAACAAAATGAATGAAAAATGTAACACTTTTTACTGCAAAAGTACATATAACTAATAGAAGTATCTGTGAATAAATTTTTTATTGAGTATTTATAAAGTATATTATTATTTACTAAATTTGTTGATTTGCATGCAGTTTTGAAGTATATTACATGTAGTTATTCAACTTAAAAAACAGTTCATTGAAATCTGAAAATATCGAATATAAGAGGTATCGCCATGAGGGATATAAAACGATCACATACCTTTTTTCTGAGAGGAAGAATTAATGATAAGCAGCGCAAAAGGCTTCGGGATGTACTTTCCAGCCTGCTGGGTATACACAGCATTAATATGCGACCAGAGAAGGGACGAATAAAGGTCTCATATGATCTTCAACTTATTAATTACAAATCCATTGAAGAGAAATTGAGAAAACTGGGGTTACCACCCGCAAAAGGTCCACTTTCTCTTATCTCCAGTAGTTTTATTAAGTTTACTGAAAAAAGCGAGATCGAACAGAGAAGCATTGACGCATATTATCATCCACACCCTAATCACGGTACGGTGAAATAATGAAAGTAAAAAAGAGACGCAAACAAGTGCGTCTCTTTTTTTATGCCAAAAAATTATGGTTGCTTCTTTTTATCATCCTATTCATACAATTGAATCTACTGGAAAAACCAGGTTCACATCATAAATATTATGGTATTGACGAAAAAGAAAACACCTATTACAATAACATAATAATTATTCCTGCAGGAGCACTGTAAGT
Organism: uncultured Leptospiraceae bacterium; assembly: GCA_964629365.1. Lineage (GTDB taxonomy): Bacteria > Spirochaetota > UBA4802 > UBA4802 > UB4802 > M55B154. Next base: position 20,418 of record CAZVRB010000018.1, on the reverse strand, counting down.
GGTAAAGGGTTCAAAGTTTGACTTCAACAACATAGCAGAATCATATGACCAATGGTATAGTCATCCCGTAACAATGAAAATTGACGAGTTTGAAAAAAACGCAATCTCTACTCTTTTACCTTCACCTGAGTCGCATCCCGGGGTACTTGAAGTAGGATCGGGCACTGGCCACTGGACAAAATGGCTGGTGAATAACGGATATTCCGTTACTGGTATTGATATTTCAGAATCAATGATACGATCTGCCAGTGAAAAGAATCTTGATAATACCAGGTTTATTCAGGGTGATTTCATGGAAACTGATTTCAATGAACAGTTTGATATCACTATTGCCATAACGTCACTTGAGTTTATTCCTGATTACAGGAAAGCAATACACAAAATGGCATTGCTGACCCGTCCCGGTGGTGTTATTATCACCGGAGTACTGAACTCCTTCTCTTACATGGGCCTGGTACGCAGGCTGAAAGGTGACAAAGACCTGGTATTTGGGAATGCACACTTCTTCAGCTGGTTTGAATTGAAGAAAATTCTGTCGACTGAAGGGGAAGCAACCCTCAAAGGCTCTACCTTTATGCTGCCATACAGGTGGGCAATTCCATTTTCATCATATTGTGAAGCAATCGGGAAAAACCTGTTTCCAGTTTTTGGCAATTTTATCGCGGGGAGGTGCCAGGTATGATTACCAGTATGGAATTAAGCCTGTACCCTCTTGGAGAACCCGGTATCGGCCCAATAATTAACGAATTTATCAGCGTGCTGGAAGAATCCGATCTTACTGTCATCATGGGTCAGATGAGTACAATTGTTACCGGTGACAGTTCAAAGTTGTTTACGGCGCTGGAAAAAGCGTATACCATGGTTGCAGAAAAATACGGGATAGTACTGGTTTGTAAAATCTCAAATGCCTGCCCCGTATGAAAGCTATACGCTGAACAATAATTCAAGAGAAATAACACAATATCCACAAATACAAAGAGGTACTGACAATGAATAAACGTTTTGGATGGGGAATAGCACTGGTAATCATCTTGTATATTATCATACAGCTCATATCAAAATTTTACGTTGATTTCAGATGGTTCGCAATCTATGACAGTCTGAACATATTCTGGACACTTTTCTTCACCAAGTTCAACGTTCACGGTGCATTTTCAGCAGCATTTATTTTTCTCTTCTTTCTTAATTACCTGTTGATACGATTGCTTGGCGGACGTGGTAGAATATTTACCAACAACATCCTGGACAGGCTGCAACTCCCCGTAGTGGGATCCCCCAGGAAGCTTGCTCTCATTATTCTAACCATTGGTGTAGTATTTGTTGGTTTTCTCATGGGAACGGCGGCTTCGGCTTACTGGAAAGAATACCTCATGCATGTGCATTCAGCATCTTTTTCAGGTTTTCCCACCGACCCGATTTTTAATAATGACCTGGGATTCTATGTATTTTCATTGCCATTCTACCAGTTCCTTTACAGCTGGCTCATGTTCGCGCTGGTAATATTAGCAGCATTTTCAACTGCTTTTCACATTCTCAATAGTGGCATATTTGTTCATAACAGTAAGATTGAATTTTCACGTTTTGCCAGGGCCCATCTTTCAATACTCCTGGGAAGTATGGTGTTATTGCTTGGTGTTGGTTACCGGATCTCGGCATACCAGTTGCTTTTCTCCCAACAGGGTGATTTTTTCGGAGCCGGTTATACAGGCGTGCACGCCCAGCTTCTCGCGTACAATGTATGCATGATCATATCATTTGCCGCTGCGGCGTTACTTTTTGCAAATATTTTTATACGCAGCTTCAAGCTTCCTATATTTGTGCTTCTGGCTATCCTCCCGGCTTATTTTCTGCTGGGTACAATATTTCCATCATTACAGCAGCGTTTTGTTGTAGATCCCAATGAACTTTCCAAGGAAAGACCCTTTATTGAAAATAATATCAAGTTCACAAGGCTGGCCTACGATATCGAACGGGTTAAAGAAGTGCCCTTTGAGAATAAGAATAACCTTACCTACAATGATATTAAGAATAATGCCGCGGTATTTGAAAATATTCGCCTCTGGGACTGGAGGCCCCTTAAACAAACCTATCGACAGCTGCAGGAATTGAAGCCCTATTATACTTTCAATGACATCGATGTTGACAGGTACACGGTGAATGGTCAAAAATTTGCCATGACGCTTGGCGCCCGTGAGCTTGATATCTCTCAGCTGCCGGAAAACAGTAAAACCTGGATAAACAAGCATCTCATATATACTCATGGCTACAGTATCGTGGCAAACAGGGTGGACAGGATAACACCTGAAGGAATGCCGGAAATGCTCATTTATGACATTCCAACTAAAACTAAAATACCACTGTCAGTTGACAGGCCACAGGTGTATTATGGAGAGCACAAGAACCCCTATGTTATTACAAATACTTCAATAAAACCTGGTGAGTTTGACTATCCCGCTGGAGATTCAAACAAGTACACAATATACAAGGGGAAAGGCGGCGACGTGCTTGACTCCTTTTTTAAGAAGTTGTTATACGCCATTTCTTTCGGTGATATTAACATACTGATTTCTGACACCATCGAGAAGGACAGCCGGATCATGTTCCGACGGAATATAAAGGAGATGGTAAATACACTATCACCATTCCTTGATTTTGATGGTGATCCTTATATCGTATTATCTGAAGGAAAACTATACTGGATATTAGACGCCTATACCACCTCCAGCAAATTCCCGTATTCCACACCCACCAGAACTTCCTCGGGAGACATTAACTACATACGAAATTCTGTGAAGGTTGTAATAGACGCATACGATGGATCTATGAATTATTATATCATGGATGACAAGGATCCAATCATACAGGTCTATTCAAGTATATTCAAAGGACTTTTCAAGCCCGGCAGTGAAATGCCTGATGACCTGAAGATGCATATTCGATACCCGGAGGCCCTGTTTAACATACAGAGCCGCATACTTTTGAAATACCACATGAAAAATCCCAATGTTTTTTATAACAACGAAGACCTCTGGGAAATACCAAACCAGGTTTATGAGGACACACAGGAACTGATGCACAGCTATTACATGGTATCCTCACTGCCAGGTCAGAAAAAAAACGAATATATACTCATACTTCCATTTACTCCACGGGAAAAAGATAATATGATCGGGTTCTTTATCGCCAAATGTGATCCACCTGATTATGGTGAACTGATGCTGTACCAGTTACCAAAAGATAAACTCAGCTACGGTCCCATGCAGATTGAAGCTCGAATTAACCAGGACGCTGAAATATCGAAACAATTAACACTCTGGAGCCAGAAAGGATCATCCGTCATCAGGGGTAACATGCTGGTAATACCAGTTGAAGATTCATTGATCTTTATAGAACCTCTGTATCTTAAGGCAGAAAGAAGCGAAATGCCTGAACTAAAAAGGGTAATCGTATCCTACTCAAATAAAATGGTTATGGAAAAAGACCTTGCAACAGCCCTTGAAAAGTTATTCATTGGCCGGCAGGATTCATCTTCAGTCAGCGATGTTCCAGGGGACATACTCACTGACCTCAAGGACTATGCCACAAGGGCTTACAGGCATTACATGAATGCCCAGAAGCATATGCGTGATGGAAACTGGTCTGAATACGGCAAAGAGCTGGATAAACTTCGCGAAACATTAAACACAATGAAGAACAGGTAGGTAATATCAATCCTATCCTATACGCAAAAGGCGAACAGTTTTTCTGTTCGCCTTTTGTTAATATTAATGTTAGATAATTACTTGATCAGTGAGATTCTCTCATGCTTTCAGCAGGAGGATAAATCCCTTTTTTTCTGCGATACACGGCAATGCCAAAGCGTATAAAACCGGCAAAGACTACCCACACGGCAATTATAGTACCGATTTCAAGGGTTTTAAGAAAGGCCTCATGATATTCACTTACTAAGTTGGTTATAAATGCATCCATATCCTGCTCCTTTTGCTGTTCAAAGAAGAAATCCACCATAAACCACGGCAGTTATTCATTTGTTCAACTATGTGCATAACGGAATATATTGTCAACTGAAAATATCGAATGCTTTTCAAAATCCAGCTTCACGGGCGAACACCCCGGGTTCATCATCCCCTGTAGTATGATACAACACAATAAGCCTTTCTTCTGCACGTGTGCATGCCACATAGAACAACCGCCTTTCTTCTTCGATATCAGTGGCAGGATTTGGGAATGTCCCGTCACGAAGACCTGTCAGAATAACAGTATTGAACTCCAGGCCCTTGGATGAATGTATGGTCATACAGTGAATGCTGTCTTCTCCTTCACCCTGCCTTTCTTTAATAACCGACTGTATCTTTTCTCCCTGCCAATTGTTACGGTACAGGACAGCTGTTTGAATACCCCTGGTACGAAGATCTTCGATTATACCGGCTACCAAATGCAACTCCTCCTCGAAACTACACACCCGTAATCCTTCTACCGAACCACCCTTACCCTTAACCGAAATAACTTTTTTCCTGGATCGGAACCTGTTCTTTTTAATGATTCTGTGGGCGAATGTCAGTATTTCTTTTCTTGACCTGTAATTTTGTGTTAACCTCAATACCTTCACATCCGGAAAATATTTTTTCATATTAATTATGTACTCAATCCTGGCATTGCGAAATCCATATATTGACTGCCAGTCATCTCCCACGACCATTAACCCCGGTTTCTTACTACGAACAAGGAGAGAGAGCAATGAAAAGTTTAAATCCGAGGTGTCCTGAAATTCATCAACCACAATATACTTATACCTGTGTTGCACTTCCTGGCAGACAGTATTATCTTCTGTAAGAAGCCTTATCGCTTCACGCATCATATCATTGAAATCAACAAGCCCCTGTTCTTGTTTGTAATTTTTATACCGTTTATTCAGATCTTCAACTATACCCAGTATATTCTTCTCAATCATACGCTTGATGACAGAATCCCTGTTCATATTATATTGTGAATGCAGCCATAATATTACGGGTACCGGTATACCACTGAATGAACTTCGCATTGATCCCGCCAGCATACATAATACATCCCTTGATTTAAGCTCATCCATTACTGAAAATGAAGATTTAGTATCATGTTGTCTTGCATATTTTTGTACAAGTGACAGGGCAAAAGAATGAAATGTTGACGCGGTTATTGATTTTGATCCTGAAGGACAGCGTGCTGTCACCCTTTTGCGCAATTCCTCTGCAGCTTTTTTGCTGAATGTTAAAAGCAGTATTTCTTCCGGCAGGTATCGTTCTGTTGTAATCAGGTATGTCACCCTTTCAACTATGGTAAATGTTTTACCCGTCCCCGCGCCTGCCAAAACCAGGTGGGGGCCATCATTTGCGTGTATGATTTTCTGCTGATCGCTGTTATAACGGCATTCGCTATTGGTGTTTTTGTCATGTATCATTATAAGCTCCATCGTATATATTTCAGGTATTCACCTGTACATACGAAAAAAACACCCCGAACATAAAAATTTTTTCTCTATTTTTTAACCGCAGATACACA
>CAZVRB010000018.1:0-14780 GCA_964629365.1 uncultured Leptospiraceae bacterium | reverse complement strand
ATGCTTCGGCACCGCTCAGCACAAGTCGAGCGAAGCGGGCGGTTTCATGAATTTAAAGTGTTGAAGCTACCTGGAATAAACTGAATTTTTATCTCTTTCCAGTTTTGAGTAAATACATCCGCAGTAATTTTGCCGATAGAAATTATATTCCCTGGACAACTCAACGGATTTTTTAAACCCGTCCTTCTTTTTAAAATCAGCCTCGAGAAAAGGAACGTTGTACTTTTCCTGAAGTTCTGATCCGATTTGATTGATCATATCCGCGTCTTTGTGAGGGCTTATGGACAACACAGTTGCTACTACATGGTAATTATTCTGTATAGCGTACTTGAAAGATTGCTCAAGACGAACGCGATAACATTCGTGGCATCGGGGTGATCTTTCTCCAAGAAACCGATACTCTTTCACAAGCGAAGTCCATCTTTTATGATCACGATCACCCTCAATTACCTGGAATGATTCATTTTGCCCGAAACGTATCAGTTCATCGCGTCGTATCCTGTACTCCCCGTAGGGAGCGATATTTGGATTATAAAAATACGCGGTTATATCATAATCATGTTGCAACAGGCGGTATACATAGGCAACACAGGGGGCACAGCATGTATGAAGCAGGAGTCGAGGTGTATTCAAATTATTCTACTACTTGATATATTTCTCTATGAAATTATTAAGTTTCTGCATTTTACCCGGATTGGTTTTACTGTCAAGCCATAGCAAAAGGTCTGCGTTGATTCCCCTTTCACAATTATATTCATGATGAATAATGTAGTTAGCTATTTCAAATTTCATGTGCTCAAATATCTCTTCAGCCCTGCAAATGTCTGATGGAGCTTCTCCCAGTATTTCTGATATCTTTACAATAATTTCATGTTTATTGATCTCTTTAATCTCGTCTCTATATCCATTATCAAATATGCATTTTGCCAGGCATATGTTTTCACTGGAAGTGAGGCACCAGCCATCAGCCTGGTAACAATCTGATTTTATTGTATTCTTTTTAGTTTTCATTTTCGAAAAACTCCGGTTACCGTTTTGAATTGAAAAAATCCCGTTGCTGTATTGCCTATAATGTATTCATTCTATGAAAAATCGTCAATAAAATATTTACTATTTTTTAAAAAGATATTTTTTAATTTTTAATTGACAATATTCGATTTCTGTTTTAACTGGATATACTATTTGAGAAATCAAGAGTAATAATGAAAGAACAAAATTACAACATTCACAAAAACTATTTCTGGTTTTATTATTTTTACGGCAAAGCTTACCTGTAGCTTTTGTGAATATTGTAATGCGCAAAGGCCGCGGGTGAGAACCTGGCGGCCTTTTTAGTTTCGCGTGAAAAGACCGCCACCTCCAGGCGGTCTTTTTTAGTATCATAAAAAACGGAGGAATATCATGATTTTATTACTGCAGGAAAACAACAATCCCGACATTCAGAAATCAATCGACATACTGGAGAACAGTGGTCACAGAACCTATTCAATGCAGACAAGTAACGGCAGCATTCGCACTGTTCTTGATATCAATGAAGTTGACTTTAAAAAGTATAACATACATTCAGGATATTCCTTCTTCAAAACTGATATTCCCTACGTGTTAACCAGCAAAACCATCAAGGACACGGGCACGGTTGTCCATCTTTCCAATGATGTTTCAATCGGTGGTGATGCAATTAATATCATTGCCGGCCCATGTTCTATAGAATCCGAGATACAGTTAACTGAAACCGCCCGCTTTGTTAAAGAAGCGGGCGCTTCCGTGTTAAGGGGAGGAGCATTCAAGCCGCGCACATCTCCCTATGCCTTTCAGGGTATGGGCATTGAAGCACTTAAATTGCTGCGGAATGCCGGCGACCAGTTCAACATGCCTGTCATCACGGAGGTGCTTGACGCGGATGACCTTCCAGTCATATCTGAATATTCGGATATTGTTCAGATAGGAGCGCGAAACTGTCAGAATTTCTCGCTTCTTAAAAAAGCGGGAAAGATCAAAAGGCCCGTACTTCTAAAAAGGGGAATGATGGTAACCATACAGGAATTCCTTATGTCCGCAGAATATATCCTTTCTGAAGGGAACATGAATGTTATACTGTGTGAAAGGGGAATACGCACCTTTGAGACTGAGACAAGAAACACCCTTGATATTTCGGCTGTACCCCTTCTGAAACAGAAAACACATCTTCCGGTTATCGTTGATCCTTCTCACGCGGCAGGAAACTGGAAACTGATACAACCGTTATCAATGGCTGCCCTGGCTGCAGGTGCTGACGGCCTGATGATTGAATGCCATCACGACCCCTCTTCGGCCATGTGCGATGGTGGACAGTCATTACGACCCGACAAGTTTAACCAGCTGATGCAGCGCCTTGCCCCCATGTCACTGGTTCTTGACAAGAAAATCGGGTAAACACATTTATGCCCATGCAAGATTGACAGGGGGGCCCGCGGATACATCAAGTATACCATCTGATTCATACAGATCTCCATCCATGGTATAGGTGAAAGGGAGGTACATCTCAAGGTGCACTTCCCGGGCAAGCCCGTCAAAATTCATGGCATGGTTCATGGGCACACCCCGCTTCAACCTGTATATCTGCCGAACGGCAGCAGAGGGTTTCATGCCGTTGGCGATGATATGAAAGTGCCCCTCCATCCTGTTTGCCTCAGGTAGTGGAGAGAATCCCATTCCCACGTCTTCAACAGTTCCCGCCAGGATGCCAAGGAAATGAGTATACGGCAGTGTATTACCGTCAATGGTCACGGCCCCGTCCACCCCCTTGAGAAGACGTTGTTGTTTTCTTAAGCCCAGGGCCTCGGTTACTGCCATGTAGATTAAATGAAATATTTTCGTATAGGTTTTTCCGTTGTCATATAGTTCTTTCAGAAAATCAGAGGTAATGCCGTTACCGAAAAGGAAGCAGTATAAATCATTTATCCTGATGGTATCCCTCCGGTGGAGATCCAGGGGTTTCCCATTTTGCAATTTATTCACAGCCCTTTTAAGTATATCATACCCATGGCCTTTCAGGCGAATACTCCTGGATATGTTGTTCATGGTACCACCCCTGAGGATCAACATGGGAGGCACATTCTCTTCACCGTACACATGAATAAACCGTGACAGCACATGATGTATAGTTCCATCTCCGCCGGAGGTCGCGAAATATGAAACACCTGCTTTCTTGAATTCACGGGCAGCCGTGTAGATGTCATCAAAAGAATACGTTGGTTTTACAATAACATTGTCACCACCAATTTCTTCAAACACTTTCACAGGATCATGCCTGGCCTTCTTGTTTCGCCGCGAGTTAAAGTTTACAATAATACCAATTTTTTCCATCAATGACTCCAGCCTGGTTGTTCAATTATAATTCATTCTCTTCCATGCATCTGATCGCATCATAGGTACAGGCATATTTATAACAGTGGCTCTTGATTTTCAATATAAATAATATGTTAATATCCAATAAAAAATTACTTGAAGTGATCTTGACTGTATATACTATTTCAGCATGAAAAAAATTACATTACAACCGGATGGGCGATGGCATGTGCCCTATGAAGACAGCGGAAGCTGGAGGGTTGGCGTTTACAACCCCGAGTTTAACAGCGCTTCAGAAATTGATGTGCTGGAAAAGCATACATGTTCTGAACTGTTCATATGTACCGGCGGCAGGATGGGCCTTCTGCTCAGTGAAGACGGACATGAAAGCGAGATGATACTTAAGCCCAATGATGCAGTAATGGTAACGGAATATCACAACGGTTTCAGGGTTGACCGTGAGGGTTTCTTTATCGTGGTAGAACAGACAAATTTCAGCACTGAATATATCGACCGGAAAACCGGAAGGGTTCTGCCCCATGAAGGTTGACGCGTCAACAAGGCTGTACTGCATTTTTGGAAGGCCGGTAACCCACTCGTTGTCTCCTGCCATGCATAATGCTGCTTTTGAACACATGGGTATAAACGCCGTCTATACCGCCTTTGAACCTGAAAATATTACCGACGCTGTTCACGCCATGCGGCAACTGCACATCAGCGGGGCAAGTGTTACCATACCTTTCAAGGTAGACGTGATGGCATCCTGCCAGTATATTGATCCGCTGGCCCGAAAGATCGGCTCGGTGAACACTCTGCGCAACGATGAAGGCAGCATTTACGCTTTTAACACCGATGGAACCGGTATTACAGAAACCCTCAAAGAAAAGGGGGTGGACGTAAACGGCCGCCTTGCACTGGTTCTGGGAAACGGCGGTTCCGCTCGCGCTACCGCCTTCACCCTTGCAGAAAGTGGCGCTAAATTGCTTATCGCGGGAAGAAATGCAAAACGTATTCGCGTACTGGCAGATGATATACACGCAACAGGTGCCGATGTAGAAACTTCTCTCATACCTGATCTTGATACGTCAACGATGCGACAGGTGGATATTATTATTAACACCACCCCGGTGGGAATGCACCCGGACACTGAGAGCTCCCCCCTTCCCCCGGATTTAATTCTGAAGCATCAAGTTGTTTTTGACATAGTGTACTCACCACGAATCACCCGTTTGCTGAACCTGGCGAAACAGAAAGGCTGTGTTATAATTACCGGTGATAACATGCTTCTGCACCAGGCATGCAGACAATTTGCCATCTGGACCGGTAAAGAAGCACCGGTAGACGTCATGCGGCAGGCACTGGAAGCAGGCATTAGAAAATAGATGGACAGAATGTCTGAAATACTCTCATCCCTGGTCAACAACGAATCGGTGAGCAGCGGCAGGTATAAGGGATATGATCTCTCTTCTATAAAAGAACTGCTGTCCCTTTCAGGCAATCCACAATCACAGGGGACTTTTGTACACATAGCAGGAACCAACGGCAAGGGATCAACAGCCTGGATGTTGGCCAAAATTCTTGAGAACCGGGGATTATCAACCGGCCTGTATACATCACCCCACCTGCTAACCCTGAATGAACGAATCAGGATTAATGCACAACCCATTTCCCGCCATACCCTGGAAGTTTACCTTGACCAATTGAAATCACTCCTTGATACCAGCGAAATTTCACCTACCTGGTTTGATGCCATTACCTGGGCTGCCCTTTGTTATTTCCGGGACATGAATGCAGATATTGCCATAATAGAAACAGGCCTTGGGGGGAGACTTGACTCAACAAACGTAATAACACCCGCAGTTACCATAATTACCCAGGTGTCCATGGATCATATGGGGGTGTTGGGCAACACACTGAAAGAAATTGCCACTGAAAAAGCCGGTATTATAAAAAATGATATCCCGGTAATATCATCACGTGGCAGCAGTGAGGTGTTGCAGGTAATCACCAATCATGCATCTAAGGCGGGGGCACCTTTATTACAGGAGGGAGTCCATTTCGATGTCACACCTGTTGGTTCCACCACGGATGGCATCATTTTTAATTATACCTGTGATTCGTCTTTAACCGGTAGTATTGACATTCCTGATATCTTTCTGCCTGTTAACTGCCATGTACAGGCACGAAACGCGGGCTTTGCCATTACTGCCGCGTGCATCCTTGATAAAACCACGAAAAACCACCTTGCACAGGATGTCCGGATGGCGCTGAAGTCCATTTCTATTCCGGGCCGCTTTGAAAAACTGCGGGATGATCCCCCGGTATTTTTTGATCCAGCTCATAATCCAGAGGCTGTTACAGAAGTACTGCAAAGCATTTTTGCAGGCTTAACAGGTTATCACATTTCTGTAGTGCTCAGCCTGATGAATGACAAGGATTATACCCGTATTCTGTCAATAGTAAAAGATTTTAATTTTTCAAACATTTTCTACCATATTCTGGATGATCATCGATGTTACCAGCCTTCAACCGAAGAAGAGAAAAAGTTGCATGGTATGACAATTACACGTACACGAGATGAACTTTTTCGATCACTGGAATCAATTGGAAAACCCGGTACTATAATTCTTTTCATGGGAAGTTTCAGGTTATATAAAACTGCAAAAGAATTCTCTACAATGAAGTAAATGGTCTATAAAATTAAAACCGTGAATCACGCGCGATAAAGAATTATGGTTGATAATTTACGGTCTACTGATAATAATTGAACATATTCAATATTTTAGTTTCAAGAGTCATATAGAATGTCAAAGAAAGCTCTACCAGGTGTAATACGTTCAATTCATACCACCATCAAGGATTTTTCCAGTGGCAGCATCGACATGGAAGAAGCCAAAACGCTTTATAATGATTATCTAAAAAAAATCGATAACGCGTCTCAAGTGGAAAAAGCTGATACCCACAACGGGCTTTTTCATTCATCCAGAAATCTATGCTACATGCATAACATAGAAAACTTTTCTCTTCTTTCTACAGTTTATATTTTAACCGCAAAAAGTATTGACGTGGTTTACACGTATGGCAATTCATCACTGCAGAACAAGCTTAATGATTATATCGAGAATAACAAGACTGAAATATCTTTTGCCGCGACAGCTGAAATGAAACTGCTGGATAGTACCGATAAAAAAGTTGATGGTAACACGCTATTCCTGGTGCCGATTGCCATCAACAGCCGTTTCATAATATTATTCGCCTCTGCATCATCATCCAGCTATTTTTCCGTAAATGTCTTTTTGCAGTTCGCGGGTTATAATAGAAAATTTCTTTCCCTGTTGCTGGACAATAATCAGCCAATTCTCTTTGATTTCAGTTATCGTCTCAGTCATTACATAAGGGAAAAGCTTCTCGAACTGGTGCAAAAAGAAGAAATAACAGTACGACTTTTTCTTTTTTCAACGCTGCATAAAACCTTTGATCACATGGGTGTACATTCAATTATTGAGATCTCGAGAACCATCAAGAAAAAGATAGAAGATCACTTTAAATCTCAATGCCAGCCAATTTCCCTTAATGAATATCTTGTAATACTCCCCGCACAGGAAAGTGATTTTACGCAACCACGACATATAATTGATTTTGTATACAATAATATCAATATACCTTACAAGCTGCACACCGTTACATTACATAACGAGGATGATGTGTATACATTCTGGAGCAGAATATACAGTGACCAGAGCCTGCTGCACACCAAATCATTATGAGATCGAAACAGGTTGTCATCATAGGATCAAGTGACGCGTCTGCTCATCTTGATACGGCAATGAGCATAGGTCATTTTGTGGCGGTTAATAAATGGGTACTCATATCGGGAGGGAGAACCGGAATTATGGAAGCCGCATCCCGTGGAGCATCTGAAGCAGGTGGTACCGTTGTAGGTATCACCCCCTCACATCAGTTTGACGAAGCTAATCAATATTGTACAATCGTTATACCAAGCGGAATTGGTTTCGCCAGGAACAGTATAAACGTATTGTCAGGTGATGTTATAGTTTCCATAGGGGGAAAATCTGGCACGTTATCAGAACTGGCCTACGCATGGCAATACGGCAAACCGGTTATATGCTGTTCATTCACCGGCGGGTGGAGCAGCAAAATTCTTCAGCAGCCTGTTGATGATAGAAAATCGGGTACTTTTTATGACGCGAAAAATATTGATGATGTATATAGCATCCTGCTTAATCTTCTTACTTAATGATTAAGTGCTGGTAGTGGATACTACACGTGTAAATGCGAAGCGTAGCTGTCCACTGATTCCCTGTCAACAACCCGTATCACTCCATTTTCAATTTCGGCAATATTATTTTTTTGAAAAAAGTTCATACCCCTGGAAACAATACGTCTTGCGGTAAATCGGCATCCCCGTATATTACTGGCCAGCAGTTCTGAAACCTCTTTCCTGGCCTCTTTGACTGCTAGAGTATAATTTCTGTCTTGTAACACATATGCCAGTATATGATGTTCATACAATGAAAGATTTTCCAGGCGACGCACGGCAACCATGTGTTTCATGTCATTCAACGGATGTTCAGCATGTGAATAATCAGAAAGGTTGATTGGTGGGGCAAGATACACCCTGGCCTGGTTTGCCAGCACCTCAGTTGTTGATGGGACATCATGTTCTTCATGAGTATGCTTTGCCCTGTCAATGTAGAATGTAATGGATACTGGTACAACGGCAATTTCTTCAGTTGTGGACTGTATTAATTCCATCATATGTTCCATCAGCGCACCGTCACCGGTTGAATCATTTTTACCTGAATGAATATAGCACACTGAAACACCATGCTCAACCATGGTACACAAATATTGAAATACTACTTCCCTGTACACCGGGGATGCCAGTTTATCCGGGCATACCATGTACATTCCTGATTTCCTCAGCATATATTTTAAGAATTTTGAGCGAACACCACGTTCATCCATAAATACCCGTGGTCTTGGCAGACCGGGATATCTTGAAATTCCCATCATCACGTACAGGGCGTTATATCCATAAATACCTTCAAGGCTATACACAATAGTACTGTTTCTGCCCACCCTTGAGACACTATCAATTTCTCCCTCAACAAGCACGGGTTTAACAGGAATTCTTTCTTTTGACCTGATTTTAACATATACGGCATACCATCGAAGTAGAGAATTCAATATCCTGTATATTACGGAAGAATGCCTGTCGCACATATTACGGTAATGCAGTTTTATAATTTTTGTTAAATGGTCCTGGTAATTTTTATCTGATATTTCAGCATACAGTTCGGCAGTGTTATCGGCACGGGAAATGTCGACACACGAATTATCCATGAGACGGGCCATGAATTCAGCAGATGATATAATATTCTCACGATATTCAGGATTATTCAGACGGGAAATGGTTCGTTCAACAACCACGTTTTCAAAGAGATTGGCACTTGCCTGTTCCATTCCTTTCTTTTTTTCACGTGTCTGAATTTTTATCCGACCATACAGATCGTCAAATTTAGCAGGATTTTTAACGGTTTCAACCAGTAGCTGAAAATCCCGTTTATTCAGAAGGACCTCGTAAAGAGCCCGGTATACCGGTATCTTGATTGATTTTGCTTCGGCCAGCTCGATAATAGGTTCTATGGCATATGCTCCCTCGGCAAGATAATTCAGCCGCTGGCTCATCTTTTCAATCACATGTTCCGGTTTGAATCTCATTACCAGCCTGTCGTAAAACCGTATACTTGATCCCCGATGCTGAATCTGAGACGAAATGTCTTTACCAAACCGGCGGTTTCGGCTGTGTTTGCTTAACGCCGTTGCCACCATATCACCAAGGCCGGCTATGCCCAGTATGGTTTCATCCCTGGCGCCAAGTTCTTTTCCAAGAACAAGCATTTCCTGCAATGCTTCAGAAATCAGCGAACCTGATATGTTGTCACCACACGCGGGCAGCATGCTGAGCATACCTGCCGCGATAGCAGCCGGGTTTTTCAACGTACTTCCCAGGTCAACACCGATAACGTCATCGGTTTCCCTGCATTCCAGGTAAGACGATTGCAACAGCCTTGAGAATTCTCTTCTTGCTCTTTGCGAACGACTTGCCACGTTCAAAGTAGTGTTATATCGATTTGAAACTTCTTCGGCATGACTTGGACCGCAAATCGCAGTCAATCCACGGGCGGCTGAGGGGATAACCTTCTCGATGGTTTGTGAAATTGTAAGAATATCATTGTTCACACGACAAAAACCTTTTGAAAGGTATCCGAGATAAGCGTTTTCAGGTAAATATTTTTTTAATTTCTGGGAGAATTCATATACAACCCTTGATGGAGTGGCCAGGAGAATAGCGTAACTTCCCTGCAAAGCTTCGCGCTGACTGGACACAGCTACGATATTTGAAGGAAGTGTTACCTGTGGAAGAAACATTGCGTTGACATGGCGTTCGTTGATGGACTTTACAACTTCTTTCTCCCTGGCCCATATTACAACCCTGAGTTCAGGATGGTTTTCAGCAATAACTCTAGCGACAGCTGTACCCCACGAACCCGCACCGATAATGGCTACTTTCGTGTAATCAGGTGACCTTGATGTAAATACCGATGGTTCCGGCACATTCATACAATATCCTTATTTCTGCCTTCAGTTATTGTAATAGTACACTTTCATATAGATAGTATAAATATAAAGAGGGAGTATTACAACTCCCTCTATAGCAGATGGCATTTTACTTCCTGGTATTACATGTAGTCAAGGTAATCTTTCAATTTTCGTGACCTGGTAGGGTGCCGCAACCTTCGCAATGCCTTTGCCTCAATCTGCCTGATCCGCTCTCTTGTTACCTTGAACACGTACCCCACTTCTTCCAGCGTATGGGAATACCCATCATCCAGTCCGAATCGCATCCTGATAACTTTCTGCTCACGTGCAGGCAGAGTATTTAATACCGAGTTTATCTGTTCAGACAATAGCCTGTAGGCTGCTGTATTAACCGGTGAATCAACTTCCTTATCCTCAATAAAATCACCCAGAAGTGAGTCTTCCTCTTCTCCAACAGGTGTTTCAAGGGAGATGGGCTCACGGGCAACGTTCTTAACCCCTTTTACTTTACTTATCGCCCATCCCAGCCTGTCTGCAAGCTCTTCTGGAAGGGGTTCCCTGCCCAGTTCCTGCTGAAACAGGCGGGTCTCACGCATAACCTTATTGATTTGTTCTATCATGTGAACCGGAACACGAATAGTGCGTGCCTGGTCAGATATAGCCCGGGTAATAGCCTGTCGTATCCACCAGGTGGCGTAGGTGGAAAACTTGTATCCCTTTCTGTATTCAAACTTATCCACCGCCTTTATAAGGCCGATATTTCCTTCCTGTATGAGGTCAAAGAAATGCATTCCCCTGTTCGCATATTTCTTGGCAATGGACACAACAAGCCTGAGGTTCGCATTAATGAGTTCTTTTTTGGCAAGCGCGATCTTTCTCTGGCCCAGGTCTATTTGCTTGCCCCATTCAAGAATGGTGTCAATGGTGGAACCGGCCTCCTGTTCAATTCTGCGGATCTTCCGTTCATTATTACGAATATCCTTTACAAGTTCAAGCAGCACGTCTTTTTTTGAAAAGCCAAGCTCATCAAGTATTTTCTTGCGATCTTCATTCTTTTCAACTTTTCTTGCCAGTTGTTTAAGTTCTTTTATATTTCTTAAATGAACCTCTTCAACATTATCGAAGAAACACTGGGTTTCTTTTACCCGGGCCACCATGGACTGTATCTTGGACGCCAGCTTGTTAATCTCGTTTTCATGGATACATATATCCACAACCGCCTGGTAAATCAGTTTTCGTGATTCCTCTATTGCATCATTGAGTTCTTTTGCCTTTTTAGACTCTTCACTGAGTTTCTTGATCTTATTCTGCATCTGCAGAATCTTTTTATCTTCAGCAATTATAACGTTCATGTGGGTGTCATAACGGTTTTCAAGGTCTTTCATATCAAAAGATGAAAAATAGTATAACTTATTAACCTTGAGAACTTCGGTAAGCTTAATTTTCCCCGATTTTACTTTAGAGTGATTCTTGATGAGATCGTTAATAAGAAGACTTGAATTCAACACCGCGTCTTCAATAAGATTTTCTCCATATTCAATTCTTTTGGCGAGATCTACCTCCTGTTCTCCGGATAATAGCGAAACCTTGCCAATTTCTTTTAAATACAGGCGTATCGGATCATCCGAATTGGAAGCGCTGGTAGCCGCCTTTTTAGCCTGTGCTACTGCCTTGGCAGTCTTTTTTGTTGTAGCTGTAACTTCAGGTTTCTTTGATGATTCTTCAACTACTTCTATTCCCAGTTGATTGAGCATAATAAAGATATCATCAATTTTATCTGAATTAAGCAGTTTATCCGGAATTGTATCATTTAGCTCATCATAGGTAATTTCACCGTTAGTCTTACCCAGCTCAATAAGCTTTTTCACTTCCGGTATGTTTTCAAGTATCAAATCATTTTTTGCCATATGCTATATTACCCTTGCAAAGTTTTCTTTCAAGTAAACTGAATACGAATTAACTTACTAAATTACCAGGTACATAAGATATATCTAAAAAACGTGCCATAAAATACATTACAGCACCTTTCTATTGTAGATAAAAGAAGAAAGCTTTTCCCTTTCTCTTCTCAACACCTCAATTTCAGTCATATACTGTACCATGTTGCCCCCCTCGTTGTTACGATCAGATATCAGGTCAGCATAATGTTGAATTTTTTTATCTATACGATACAAATTGATATTCAAATAAATCTCGGTATATGCTTCAGCCGGCCTTTCCACGCTGAATTCTTTTTCCAGTGCTTCGTTTAAAATATCCTTTTCTTCCCCCTGGTTGAAGAAATCGTAAAGCCGATCAATGGCTATCTCTTCTCCAGCCGCATTCATGGCAACAAGCTTTTTAAAAATATTACCAGCTGCCGCGTCTTTCATATCACTTTCGGTAAAATCGATTACCGCA
Source organism: uncultured Leptospiraceae bacterium (assembly GCA_964629365.1). Classification (GTDB taxonomy): domain Bacteria; phylum Spirochaetota; class UBA4802; order UBA4802; family UB4802; genus M55B154. Next base: position 2,426 of record CAZVRB010000018.1, on the reverse strand, counting down.
CTTTCAATAAGTTCTGGATGCTGACATAAAAGCATTACAAGTTCACGATGACTTTTTTCTAAAAAACCTTCAGGATTCTTAAATGGTTTTGGCCTGCTCTCTATTACGGCAGGCCTGTTACCTTTTTTCAATAAATACTTTTTAAAATCAGATCGTATTGTACTTTTATCAATTCCTAATTTGCTACTGATCTCATCTAAATAAGAAACACGTTCGATGTCAGAGGAAATTTCTGCTATAACCTCAAACAGGCCATGAATTAATACCTTCTGGTCCTTCGTTCCATAATCGGCAAAAACTCGCGATATCTTGAAATCGTTGGGCTTTATTGCGGCATCAACAATTACCATAAATTCACGTATTCCCTTCTGGATAATAAAATCGAAGGGATCAGACTCGGGCAATTCAGCAACCCGGCCTTCGGTGTTTACATCTTCAAGAACGTCCAGTGAGCGCAGTGATGCCTTTATACCTGCCGAATCCGCATCAAAAAGAAGCACAATTTCGTTACACGTTCTCGCCAGAATTTTCACCTGTTCTGCAGTAAGTGATGTGCCAAGAGGGGCCACAACATTTTGAATTCCCGCCTGATGACAGGCGATCACATCCAGGTATCCTTCCACAACAATGGCCCTGTCCATATCAACGATATGCTTTCTGGCAAAATTAAAGCCATACAGGGTATTTCGTTTATGAAAAATCGAAGATTCTGGTGAATTCAGGTATTTCGGCTCGCCGGTTTGTAATATTCTACCACCAAATGCGATTATTTCATTTTTTTGATTCCATATAGGAAAAATTATCCTGTTCCTGAACCTGTCGTAATACCTGGAACCTGATTTTTCACTCTTCCCCAGTACACCTGCCTTCTCAGCGATTTCTTCTGGTATATTATGTTTTTTCAGGTTGCCCGCCAGGTATTGCCAGGAATCCGGTGCATATCCTAACCTGAAACCTTTAATGGCATCCCGTGATACTCCTCTTCCATCAAGATATTCAAGGGCGACCTTCCCTTCCGGAGAAAATAGATAATTATGGTACAGCTTTGCGGCCCCCCTGTTTATGGCAACAAGCCTGTCATAATCGTTATCCTTTTTAATATCTTCAGTTGTTTCAACCGATATTCCGACATAATCACCAACAATTTTTACACTTTCCGGAAATGACACCTTTTCAATCGAAGTAATAAACGTAAACACGTTGCCCGATTCACCGCATCCAAAACAGCGATATATCTGCTTATCAGGGGAAACGGTAAATGATGGAGTTTTTTCTTTGTGAAAAGGGCACAGGCCAACGTAATTTTTACCTCTTTTTTTCAGAGATGGGATATAACGCTGTACGACATCCTCTATTCGTGCACGGTCCCTGATAAGATCGATAGTTTCCTGAGGTATTCTCACTTACTACCTCTTGTGATTTCAATATTAACTATATAAATGATACGTGTATCCAGAATCTCTCAGAATTTTTTTATAGATTTTAAAGCTTCTTTTGGAGTATCGATTTAACCTGCGTGCCGTCCGCTTTGCCCTTGAGATCTTTCATCAATTGTCCCATGATCTTCCCAAAGTCTTTCTGAGATACTTCACCCATAGAAGTAATGATATCATCAATTGCTGATTCAATTTCTGTTTCACTCATCTGCGCGGGAAGGTATCGTTGAACAATGGAAAGTTCCGTACGCTCTTTCTCAGCAAGATCATCCCTGTCTGCTTTTTCATACTCGGTGATGGATTCTTTTCGTCTTTTTGCTGCCCTGTTTACTATTTCCAGCACCTGGTCTTCATTAAGATCTTCTGATCCCCTGGCTTTTTCGTAGGCAATATCAGACTTAAGCATTCGAAGGGTACTAACAATAATTTCATCTTTATTCTTAATGGCGCTTTTAAGATCTGATTCGATATTCTGAAGTATGCTCATGGCAATCCCCTTGATATCTGATAAGAAATGATTTCCAATGACGTAAGACTAAACTATTTATGCCGGGAAGGATGTATCATGCCAATCAAAAGCTACCTCTTCTATTATGTCAACAAATCTTTATAATATATAATATCATTATGGATGAATTGTACCATGTATCTTAAGTTACAATAAGAATAAACATACGTCAATAGTATATACATATTTTTTAACTATAAACTACAATATCCCCTGAGGAGAATTCGTTCTATCATGTTGTTTTAAAATATAAAACCGCCCGCTTCACTCGATAGACACAGATTAACACAGATAATTAATTAATATTGCTCACCACGCAAATCTTTCAAACTATATAACTTAATATTATTTATCAATACACAATTGGTATCACGCTGATACGCTGTGATGCAGTGGAACGGCACGGAATTCTCCGCGTTCCCCGCGTCTCCGCGTGATATCTTTATTAATAGTTATTCATCCCCTGGAACCCTGTCAGAGTG
>CAZVRB010000017.1:0-41893 GCA_964629365.1 uncultured Leptospiraceae bacterium | reverse complement strand
AGCACAATGAATAGTAAACGTATGTATAATTTGTGTCAATATAAAATTTTTTTATTTGGTGCAATTCGCATGAGGAGGATTATTTCTCCCTTCATTTAACAGTTCATGATAAAATATTTCTACATTATCCGGTCAATAAATGTCCAGAAAGATGAAGTTTACATACAGGTTGGAATGGCCAGATGTATTCATTTGAAAAGAGGACAGCTTGACTTAAGTGTAAATTGCCATTAAACTTGAGTTTGTTTTCAGGAGGTTTTATAATGTATAACAGAACAATGCTTATCGACTTGTACGAGTTGACCATGATGTCTGGATACTTCCAGAGTGGGATCATCCATGACCGGACAGTATTCGATATGTTTTACCGTTATAATCCATTTAATGCGGGGTATTCGGTATTTGCCGGGTTAGAACAACTTATAGAGTATATTGAAAATATTCATTTTTCAGATGAGGATATACAATACCTGAAATCACTTGATCTTTTCTCAAGTCAGTTTTTAGATTATCTTCGTGAGCTGCGATTTGAGGGAAACCTGGCATCCTTTGAAGAGGGTGAAATCGTTTTTCCCGAAGAACCAATAATAAGGGTTGAGGCGGAACTGGGACAGGCCCAGTTTTTAGAGTCGTCCCTGCTTAACTGTATCAATTTTCAATGCCTGATTGCCACAAAAGGGGCGCGGGTGTGTTCAGCAGCAGAAGGAAAGCCCGTCATTGAATTTGGTGTGCGACGGGCCCAGGGGATTGATGGAGGTGTCAGTGCCAGCAGGGCATCATTCGTGGGAGGATGCGCTTCTACTTCAAATGTTCTTGCCGGACAAATGTTTGATATACCGGTAAAAGGTACACATGCCCACAGCTGGGTTATGGCATTTGATTCTGAAAAGGAGGCTTTTCAGGCATATGCTGATGTATATCCTGATAAATCAATATTACTTGTTGATACATATGACACACTGGGTTCCGGTCTTCCACGTGCCATTGAAGTGGCAAAAAAATTGAAAGATGATGGATACGAATTGCTTGGAATACGCCTTGACAGCGGGGATCTCCATGAACTGGCGGTTGCCTCAAGGAAGATGCTTGATGAAGAAGGTCTTGATTTTGTAAAGATTGTTGCATCAAATGATCTTGATGAATACAGGATTCATGACCTCCTGTCAAACGGGGCACCGATTGATATATTCGGAGTTGGTACACGGCTTGCCACCGGTCACGCTGAATCAGCCTTCCCCGGCGTATACAAGATGTCAGCCATGGAAAAGGAAGGTAATCTTACACCAAGAATGAAAATAAGTGATCAGATCACTAAAGGAAATATTCCTGCTATTAAGAATATTTACAGGTGCTATGATGAAAATGATACAATGATGTTTGATATCGTGTGTGAAGAGAATGAAACAGCAGACCAGGAAAGCGCGTTTGGAATTTTTGGGGAAAAAGTGACTCTCCAAAAAGACTACAGGTATGAGAAGAAACTTGTCAGTATTTACGAAAAGGGCAGGCTGGTCTATCCCGTCCCCCACATAAAGGAATTGCAGAAAAGGTTCTGGGAAAGCTATGGCAGGCTGCCAAAAGATGTTAAAAAACTTGAGAGTCCGGATGAATATCCAATATATGTAAGCGAAAAAATTTATACAATTATTGATACTTTAAGAAAGAAGCATGCTGCAGGTTGAAGTAGTGATTGGCATGTAACCTGGAAAATAATTATCTTAAGCGGTGAAGTTGTTGACTTTTAGTCGAGCAAAAATATACTAATATGTACTGTATGACAAAGTGTCATGCCTGAGGGGATGGCTTACGTTATTGTATTAGTTCTGTCGCATAAAACTTAAGATGAGGTATCTGCTGTGCGATTGTTTAAGTGTATTGCAATAGTATTAATGCTTTGTGCAGCTGTTCCGGTATTCTCTTACTCGGACCAGCTTACTACTGAGCGGATTCTCAGGGAAAATAAGTCATTCCTTGAGTTCATGAATGTATGTATTTCCAACTATGCTGAAGATACCAGGGATGAATTCAGGGATATCTACCAGATACATTTTAATGCTGATATAGCATATCTTCAATCCGATTACCGGCGTGCGTATAAGAATGTATACAAATCACAGAAGAAACAGGCTGATCTTTATGTTAAAATTGCTGAAAACCATTATCTTGAGAACTCGAAAGACATTCTCGACAGGCTGGCACCGGATATAATCAAGTCAAAGAATTCAAGCGCCCGCCTTTACCTGACACTGGCATACCGGGACAGGACAGTGGCAAAAAATTATATTACCGTAGGAAAAGCTTCTCATCCCAAGCTTCATTCGTATCGTATATATAAGTATCTTGATGCGGTGAAGATGTCCAGGAGGGCCAAGCGATATGGATTTCTTGCCCTGTTTGAAAGTCAGACTATTGCAAAAAAGAAGCAAATATACAGTCATCTTTTTGAAATCGAACGGGAGAGGGGAAGTGATTTTTTTCTGCGTTTCCTTTCAAAAGATGAGGATGGATATATAGAGGAAATGAATAAGGATTATTATGATTATAAGCCGGAAACACCAGTTGAAGGCCAGGATAATGAAGATACTGAAACATATGTGCGCACATTACAAAAAAGAGTACGTTTTAAAAATGAAAAACGTGTTGCAGAATATCTTTTATATGGTGAATTCGACAAAGCGGAACGTATTATCCGAAAATACGTAGACCAGTTTAACTATATGAAGATAATGGCTACAATTGAAAACCTTGCTGCTGCTAACCAGGGAACCCTGGCCGGGTTTGATGCTGATACATTGAAACGTACACATGCGGATAATTATGGAAAGATTTATGGGAAATCAATGCTTGATACTTTCTATTCCGATGTTAAAGTTGTGGATGATATCAAGGATGACAAAAAAGAAAATACAGAAGAGTCAACAAATGATGAAGTTGATACTGAAAAACCTGATGATGGAGAACAAAACCAGTAATGGATGATAATTCTGAAATGCTCGATTCAGTACACAAGAGGATGGTCAACGAATTGCTGGGGAGACATGGTGGTGGAAGAGCATCCGGTGCCAGCCCCAGGATAGTGCAGCAGGTGCTTTCTACTGATCAGAATATTCGTAAAGCAATAGCTGATCTTTACCTTGCTCTTGAAGAACTCAATGATTCGGAAATAGCTGTTGAACTTCTCTCAGAGCATGTGGCAATCATGGTGGAGATGATCAATAATTTTAAAAAATCAAGGTGAAAAATATTTTTTAATATATTTTTGCCCATATCAGGTTATCCCCGGTAATAATTACTGACATGTTAAATAATCATGTAATTTTTGATGTACATTTTAACTTTGCGTATCAACTATTTAGTGATTGTGTATCATGTTGGTTGCGAAAACATTTCACGTAACGGAGTTTTGAAATGCACAGAATGTATGCTGTTTTGACCTCTTCATTATTTATATATATCAGCCTGGTAATGTTTTTACTATCTGGATGTGCCAATGAAGAATTTGGAGGGCTCGGTATTGAAGTGCCCTCGGGCCAGGGGAAGGTAACCAGTCAGAGCCCATATGTTATTGTATCCGTGTTCGAGGGTGGTACAGGATATGAGGCAGGACTGAAACCTGGTGATATCATAATATCGGTGGATGGGATAGTGTTGAAAGGTCTTCAATATGATTATATTGTACAGAACCTTTTAAGAGGGAAGGTGGGTTCAATGGTGACTCTTGAAATAGAAAGAAATGGTGAGAAGTTATTATTCAGGATTCCCAGGGGGAAAGTTGTTTTGAAGGACTAAAGGGGAGGGTGTAAATATCCTTCTGTGTACATAGAATCGAAACACCATGCTGTATCGCGTATGGTGTTTCGTATGTAAAGGTGATACTAATGAAACGTGCAGTATACATTGTAATAATTGGTTTTTCTGCTATTTTCTGGCTTGTTATTTTTATTGATATAATGTACTGGTTGTTTGCATAATCCTTGATTTGCTAATGGATTGTTTGTATACTGACCTATTATTAATTTCGTGGGAAGAAGAGGCTGATGGAAAAAGTAGTATTAAAAGTTAAAGACTCAATTGAGAAGATGCCTCCCCTGTCTCCTGTTGTACACAAGATAATCCGTGTTGCAAATGACGTGACGTCCTCTGCGCAGAATTTAACCGATGTTATTCAGCTTGACCCGGTGTTAACGGCAAAGGTTATCAGGATGGTTAACTCGGCTTATTTTGGTCTTCCACAGGAAATCAAGTCTCTCAAGCATGCGGTAGTGATGCTTGGCATTAATACAATAAAAAATGTTGCCCTGTCCTCGGCATTAATGGGACAGATAGCTTTGAAAAAACAGGGAGAACTTGATGGTGAGAGTTTCTGGAAACACTCACTTGGAGTAGGTGTTGCGTCCAAACTTATTGCCAGGAAGCTTGGAGTTGACGAAAAGTTTACCGAAGAATATTTTATTGCTGGACTCATACATGATATTGGCAAGGTGTTGATCAATAATTTTTTCCCCGATGAAATGAATGAAATAGTTCAACTCTCAGCAGAAAAGAAGGGTGCTATAAACGATCTTGAGAAGATGAAGCTGGGGCTATCTCACGAAGATATTGGTGTGGCTATTGGTAAAAAGTGGAATTTTGAGAATAACCTTCTTTACGCGGTAGGCCGACACCATGATCCGGTGGTTAAAGGTGAATCAGCAATATTCTGTATGATTGTATGTATTGCCGATACTTTTGCCAAGGTTATGAAGATTGGATTTAGTGGTAATTCGGTAATAGAACCTGTACCTGATGAGATATGGGGTATACTGAATATAAACGAGGAAGACGTTTTCGACGCATTGTCAACGTTGAACAATGAAATCGACAAGGCGAAGATGTTTTTGGAATAATGATGAGTGATTTTCATGTTACGTTCTGGGGCGTTCGTGGTTCGATACCGGTACCAGGGCCATCTACGGTACGATATGGTGGTAATACATCATGCCTTGAGATCAATAATGCTAATGGAGAGCGGATCGTTTTTGACGCGGGAACAGGGTTGCGGGTTTTGGGGCAATCACTTGACCTTTCGAAAAAGCATAATATAAATCTTTTTATCTCACACCCTCACTGGGATCATATTAGTGGTTTTCCATTCTTCCCGGTGAATTTTATTCCTGGTAATACTGTTAATGTGTATGGAGCGGGTACATTCGAATTTACCCTGCAGGAGATATTCAATGGCCAGATGAAGTACACGTATTTTCCAGTCCGAGCCGAAGAGTTAAGGGCTTCGTTAAACTTTCATGAACTAAATGAAGAAAGCATCACAGTTGGTAATTATAAAATTGATTCAATTCGCCTTAATCATCCGGTGACCTGCCTCGGATATAAGGTTACATTCGAAAACAAGGTGTTTGTATACCTTGGAGACAACGAACCTTATTATAATGTATACAAGGATGACGATCCTGACGTGATAGAATTCGCCCGGCAGATGAACAACAAGCTGGTTGATTTTATCAGGAACGCGGATACTGTCGTCGCGGATGCTCAATACCTGCCGTATGAGTACCCTCAGAAGACCGGGTGGGGCCATAGCACCTCTCATCATGTTGTTAATATGGCCTTAAAAGCGGGAGTTAAAAAACTATTTTTCTTTCACCACGAACCATTGCGTTCAGATGACGAGCTTGACCGGGTTATTGATCATTACAGGGACAGGATACAGTCAAAGGGGTATTCAATGAAGTTGCATGCGGCAATGGAGAAAAAGACTTTTGATATTTGATCAGCTGGCAACAATCTGGTTTCTTCCGCTTTTCTTTGCCATGTACAGGTTGTCATCAACTTTCTTTATCAGGGAATCAATTGATTCAACCTGGTTGCATTTTACTGAGATAATACCTATGCTGACAGTAACATTGAATTCCGACTCATCATGGTGATAGTATGAATGCATAATTTCTGTCCGAGTTCGTTCTGCCACATTGCTGGCATCCTGCAGCGATGTTTCCGGTAATATTACCATAAATTCTTCACCACCGAACCTGAATGCCAGGTCGGCATCCCTGAGCTGGCTTTCAACGATTGATGAAATTTTTCTCAACACCAGGTCTCCTGTCTGATGTCCGAAGGTATCATTGATCCGTTTGAAGAAATCTATATCAATCATGAGAAGTGAAAGATCCCTTTCGTATCGCCGGGAACGTTTAAATTCCTGCTCGAGCTGTTCCATGAAATAGCGCCTGTTATACAGGCCGGTAAGCGGGTCTGTAATTGCAAGCCATTTAAGTATCTCTGTTCGCTGTTCAACTATTTCCTCCAGGTTGTTTGAGTAGTGTTCAAGCAATTTTTTTGATTCAAGAAGTTCAACAACAAGTTCGTTTTTTTCTTTTACAATAGTATTTATATTGGTAAGGAAACCCTTTGCCCAGTGTTTGATCTCGGGAATATCAGAGGATTTTAATTCTTCTCCGTTTAGCAGATTCTTTTCTGATGTGATATCGTTAAAGGATTGTAATATCTTATTCATTGATCGAGTCTGGCTTTTAAGAAGAAAGAATGTAAAAAGTAAATTTAAAAGTATGATGCACACAAGCAGAACTGAGATGGTCAACATGGAGAACCCGGTAGAATTGTTACTGAAAAGCAGAATTGCAACAATTCCGGTAGACAGTACAATATTATACAATAGAAGTTTAATTAAAATTGTACCATATCTTTTGAAGAATAGCATCGTCTTGCTCTTATATATCAAGATAGTCCCTGCATTATGCCCATAAGCAGTGATTCAGTATTATTTCCAAGGTCCGGTATGAAATAGCCCCCTTCCAGTATTGTAAAAATTCTGCCATTACACCTGTTTCGCGCAAACGCACCGGCAAGAACTCCGATCTTTCGATAATCATCAATGGTAAGGTTGGCACCCCAGTCTTTCTCGTATTGGTCGAATCCTGCAGATATGGCAATGATATCCGAATGTCCTATTGAATTGAGAGATGATTCTGTAGATTTAAGAAAGTCATCGGGATTAGATGATTGTATGTTAAGCACATGAATATTATCGTGAGATTTAAATATTGTATCGGTGCCATCGCCGAAATGCAAGTCGATATCGAGAATAGTTGCTGAATTGATGGTTCCATCAGCAAGCAACTTCATTATCGCGATTGCCATGTTGTTAAAAAAACAAAAACCCCAGTTATGATCAGGATTGGCATGATGTCCGGGAGGTCTTATCACTGCAAAAGATGTAAAACCTTCAATGGCCAGTTGTGCGGCGGTTATAGCCCCTCCTGCTGCCAGTCGGGCAACGTGATACCGATCAGGCATCTGTTTTTCAATAGTAAGCAGGCCATCAGAGTGGCATAAAAGTATGTCCTTATCTGAACATTCTTCGGGTTGAATGACAGGAAACCTGCCATCAAGGTATTCCATTATTGACGTGACACGGGCAGGGGTTTCACACGATGCGGTGGTGTAATGGTTTTGATAATCCGGATGATAGACTATCCTGATTTTGTCAGAATATAGTTCAGATGACATCGTATACCCGTTTATTTTATTTAATTGAAAACAGATAAAGCATAATCAGATAAAGATGGAATGTCAATAATAGAATTAAAATGTGGCGCATTCTGGATGATAAAAAATTATATATACACTAATAGGATAAATCAGGATGGTCAGACTAAAAAACATCTTGCATTTATGGAATATCCGTGAATATTGTTATATAATATATTGTGTTTTTTTACATCTTTGTTTAACTGATGAGGTATATATATCATGTGACATGCAGTTCTGAAAATCAGTAACTCGGTTTCACAGGTAGTGCCAACAGGAGGAATATATGAAAAGGACATACTATGTATGTTTAATAATAATCAGCATTCTTTTTACAGGTCTGTTTATACAATGCAGTTCTACCAGTAAAGTATCAACCGAAAATACTGCTACAGTAACAATGGTGATTGGTGATGTTCAATTAAAAGAGGCTGATGAATGGAAACAACTGGGGCAGGATACCGTTTTGAAACAGGGACAGGAACTGAAAACCGGTGAGATGTCACAGTGCAATCTCCTTGTGGGGGATAGTTCATATATTCTAATAAAAGAAAACTCTCATCTAGTACTCGACTCTCTTTTTAAAAGTGCAATAGGTATTGAGCAGAGCACTGTCGAGTTGAAAATTGGTAAATCCATAATCCATCCAAAGAAATTGCTCAAGGGTGAAGAGTTCAGGGTTAAGACACCAACCGCAATCGCTGCTGTCAGGGGAACCAGGTTCATTGTTGAATCTCATCCGGAAAAGAAGATGCGTGTGGCGGTTATTGACGGAAAAGTTGAATTACAGAAACGGGTTCCCGCACTTGAAGAAGCCGATAATGAAACCCTGGAAAAATCCGGGGAACTCTCAAGTCTTAAAAAACAGGTAGAATCTGAAAAAGTTATACTCACGGCAAATGAATCAGCTGAAATTGATAACAGGAAGGCTGTCGAGGTGAACGAGGCAGTTGCAGCCGCGCTTGAGGAGTTTAGAAAGCTGTCGGGAGAAGAAGAGAAGGCTTCATCTGAAATGGAGAAGACAGAAGCTGAAACAGCCAAAGATAAAATTGCCGCCGATATTAAGAAGGCAAATACACGTGTATCCATGCAGGGGCTTGTCAGTAAATCAGAAGATGTGAAGATTACCATCGATGAAGTAAAGGATTCGGAGAAAACTGAAGTTAATGAATTAGAAGAGGTGATAGATAAAGGCGGTGAGATTGTTGAGGAAAAACAGGACAATGCAACCAGCCTTACCATTCTTACACCGGTTAAAAGAAGCGCGATAATTCTTAATTCAAGATTGCTCGGTTACGGTAGTGTTAAGATTAATCCAAGACCGGATGTTCCCCTCACCATAAAAGTTGTGGCCAGGGGATTTGACGACTATACCACGGAAATAACACTTGATGATGGGGAGAAAAAAGAGATTTCTATCCCCATGACCAGGAAGAAACTTCTACGCAGGGAGCGCTGGAAGCATAATGTTGGATCAGTGGTGAGTGGGCATATCGGCTACTACCAAAATATGGTTTTTACCGGAACCGAGAAAGGTGTGTTATATGCCTTTAGCAGGAACGGAAAAATGTTATGGCAAAGAAACCTCAATCGAAAAATTGAATCTACTCCTTCTTTTGCAGGAAATTCCCTGTATATTGTCGCTCATGATGAAAAACTGTATTCGATTGATATCAGGAATGGGAATATTCAATGGCAAAAGCCCTTATTTGGATCACTGCTTTTCGGCGCAAAACCGGTTGTTGTAGAAGATACAATACTTCTGGTTACCGCTTACGGAAGGGCATATGCCTTAAATAAAAAGGGTGAAGAGTTATGGCAAAAGGATCTCGATGCCGGTGTATATAGTTCTCCCACTGTTTACGGGAAAAAATTATATATAGGCACAGACGATCATTCCATATACTGCCTGAACATGAAGAATGGTGAGATCCAATGGAAATTCAGCACGGACAGCAGAATCGTAACATCTTCACCTGAAGTAAAAAAGGATACCGTATATGTGGGTGCATACAGTGGTACATTGTATGCTATAGATGCAATCGAAGGTGAACAGAAATGGATTTTCAAAGCAGATACATCTATAATGGCTTCACCTGCTATCTATAACGAAAAGGTATATGTTACAAGTATGGCTGGTGTTTTATTCGCGCTGAATGAGAATAATGGTGAAGTTAAATGGAAATATAACTCTGGCAAGTCAATATCTTACTCGCCAGTTGTGGCAAATAACCTGGTGTACATGGCCAGCGGAAACAAGGTTTCAGCAGTGAATGCTGTTTCAGGTTCTCTGCAATGGTCACATGTGCTGCCCGGTAATGTGAAAACAGTGCCGACAGTATCTGGAAATGATGTATTTGTTGGATGCGCAAATGGTGAATTGATATCATTGCGCTCCAGCATTCAGGATGTTATACAATGAGTACTGAATAGTTACTGGTCCGGACAGGGATTTTGATAGTGGGATTAAACGGGTCTTTCCTTGACATTATACCGCCATAATTCCACCAGTTTTTCGAATTCCCTGTCCTGCTTTTTCCCCTGGTATGCCTTGTTTCTTCGCTTAATTAGATATGCAACAGTTGCATCTTCCAGTAAAAACAACTGCTCAAGTTCATTCAATTTCCTGATAAGGTAGTTCAGGTTCCTGGTTTGAAAATCACCAATGTATTGTGCCGAGGCTACTGTTGGTTCATATTTAAGCAGAAGTTCTGTAAAATACAATGCCATTCTCCATGAATTGGCACTTCCATTCAGGCCTTCTTTGAAATGCATGCTGAGCTTTTCGTACAGGTTAATGTTCTGATAATATGATTCGAAAATGGGGTTCATCAGTTCAGGGAAGAAATTCATGACTTCCATCAAGTCAATGGGTTCATCGTTATCATTAAAATACTGGAATACTTTTTTACTGGTTTCATTGTCAGCAGGTTGTACATCAATTAACTCAATATACAGGTCTTTTATGATTGTTCTTACCTTGCCAGCCTTCTTGAGGTAAATTTCAATCTCGACAGGTTCGACATAATAGTTAGTTTTCGTATCTGGTTGATCCATGGTATATCTGTGAATACTCACTTAAACATATTTTTTTACAATTCCACGTGCTGCTATAATTCCTGAAATCGCCGCGCCTACAATTCCCCTGCTTTTTCCCGCTCCATCACCTGCTATAAAACACCTGTCAATACCTGTTTCCAGGTATCTTCTTGTGGGATACCTGTTGTCAAAGAACTTTATTTCGGGTGAATACAATATAGTAGATGGATGCAGAATTCCCGGTATGATTTTATCAAGTGTTTTCATGGTTTCCCATAAATTATCAATTATCCTTCCAGGAAAACCCAGCGCCAGGTCTCCGGGGGTAGCGTTGTAACTGGGTGAGCACCTGGAGTAATGAAGTGATGAACTGAAAAATGTTTCATGTCTTGAGCGCCTGCCTTCACGGAAATCCCCAACACGCTGCATTGTCGGATGCCCGCCGCCAAGAAGATTGAACTGTTCTGCAAGTTTTGTGCCGAAAAGTGTGGTATCCGAGAGGGGCTCGGTGAGTTCAAGTGTGTTAAGCAGGGCGAAATTAGTATTGCTGGTTTTGTGCCTGTTAAGAGAATCACCATTTACCAGGTAAAAGTTGTCATATTTTTCGCTGCGCACCCGTCCGCCTGGATTTGTGCAGAATGTTCGTACACGATCGCCGTGGCGTGAGGTAATAAATCGAAGTTTGGGATCGTAAATATAACGTGTTACCGGCTCCAGTATGTCTTTACTGAGCTCAACCCGGATCCCAATATCGATTGGACCGAAATGATGCTCTATACCCATATCAGCTGCGGTGTTTCTCAGCCACATTGATCCAGCCCTTCCGGGAGCAATTAGTAGAATCCGTGATGATACAGAAGTTGTGGACTTTCCCTCTACACAATGAAGTACAAAGCTGCCTGGTTGAACTTCAATATGTTCTACCCTCTGACCCAGCTTGAAATTTGTTCTTTTGAGGGCAGATCGCAACCCCTGAACAACTTTTTTACTGTTATCGGTACCATAGTGCCATTGTTCAGCCAGTATCACTTCTACATCGTGATTATGGCAACTCTCCACAAAGGTGTGAAGAAATTCCTTGTCGCTAAAATTTGTTACCATTTGACTTTGCGGGAAAGAGGTAAAAACTTCTTTAACTCTCTGCATTAATGTTTCAATAACCTGCTGGTTTTCACCAAGCTGGTCAAACTCGATACCGATATTAATGTCAAAATTAAGCTTGCCGTCGTTCAAAAGGCCGCCGCTGGGATATGTGTACTGGTCAATTATTGCAATAGATGCATCTGAGCGTGTCTCCAGTTCCCTGGCCGCGAATATCCCTGCCGGACCAGAACCAATTATAGCTACATCAAATTGTGTATCCATTAACTACATGTCTGCCATTGATTATTTCTTTTGTGTATCATCATGCTGTGCTTTCTTATCCAGTTCGTCCTCCACCTTCTTAAGAAGGATAGTGTGTTTTTCAGAAAAAGCAAGTGATTTTGCCTGTTGCAGGTATTCTTTGGGGTTCCCATTATCGTCAATTGAGTCTTTGAGTTTTTCCATTACGGTGTAAAACTGGATATGTTTTTCCATTAACTTCTCTTCAGCAATACCCCAGAGAGTATCACCTGGTTGTACATGTACTTTCTGCCCATCAAGCAGGGTAAATACATTTCCAGGGAATATCCAGTTAGGGTTTTTATTCTTTAATGATCTCATGTTCATAGGGGCATATCCATTTCTCCGTGCAACCCTGTTGGCGTAATGATAGATTTCTGTATCGGATACACGGATATTATGCTGCTTGACAAGTTTCTCTACGCGTTTTTGTTCTCTCTGCTGACGCATTTCTTTTTTGTATTCGTTGTAGGTGGTATACAGAAGAAATACCAGGCCTGCGGCTATCAGTAGTACCAGCGGAAGTTTCAGTTTCTTTGTGATTGCTTTCAAACGCTTTTTTCGTATTGCTGCCCTCAGGATTTTTTTGTCAGGTTTCTTGTGTAATATGCGTGAAATATCGTTTTCACGTTCCTGGATGGATGATTTTAATTTTTTTATGTCTTTTTTTCTTTGTGGATCACTGGCATAATATAAATCCAGCAACTGCTCAAGCCTCTTTCTGTCCTCAGCAATTCTGTAAACACATTGGGCCGCAGATTTTTCATCTGGTATACTGATTCTTGAGATGTCAACGGAGTCAATTGCCTCAAATAATCCAAATGGAAATATATTCTCAATTGGTTTGGCATGTTTCGTTATCATGAATATAGCTGTGCCAGAGTATGCCGCAACACTGTGCCAGTGGCGATCCCGGTTATATAATGATTCATTTTTCTGCAGCCAGCTGATCATGGAATATGCCAGCCTGCTGGCAGCGTTGGATACTTTTCGATCGGTGGTAGTATAAATATAGAATCGAAGAAATGTAAGACTGTTCAGTATATCGATCAATGTTTCATCCGTAACTTCCTGTGATGAGACCATATCCTGGAAGGTATTGAACGCGGCGGGAAAGTCACTGTCACCGATCTGTTCTTTCAGCTCTGCATTATGGATGTTATTCATAATGTAATTTTTAATTTCATCCTTCGTAGAGAAGAGGGATAATTCGTAACGTGCCTGGAGGTTCAACCTGGAATATTTTATCCAGTCAAGTTTCCTGATGTTAGAATTCCCGTCATCCATTATCAGCAGGGGCTGTACCACTGATTTAAACAACAGGGTTGCTGATTCGAAGACTGAGTATTTTACGATAAACACATCAGCATCCGATTTCAAAATTTCTTCAACCCCGGTATAGTCGTTGATGTACCCTATAGTAACTGGCTGTCTTGCGGGGGGAACATTTTTATATGTAATGATCATATTAGCAGAACCGGGTACATTGGATATGGTTATAGCGTCACCGGTTTCGTACTTCATACCTGAAAAGGGTGAATGATTAATTGTACACTGGCTGAATAACCTGTCTACCTGGGCAGCGTTATCTTTCTCATCGGTGAATAATCGTATTTTTCCCTTGAGGGAGTTTTTCCATTTTGCCAGGCGTATCATTTTGAATATTGATGTACCGGGTATGCAGATATCACGTATGCGGCCGGCATCAATTCCTGTCTTCGCAAAAGAGCTGTAATATTCTTCGGGAAAATCGATACAGCTGAACTGCCTGTTTCGAAACAGCAGTAGTGAACCGTTCACAGGAACAAATCCCGGGTTGTCGAATTCTTTCGGTTGGATGGCCTTTTCAGAAAGCAGTTGGTGTATCCTGTTATCAGAGAAATAGGTGTTGTTCATATCTTTCAGGTCAAAAAGTACCTCGTCGCTGTGCATGATACGGAAATTTCCATCACGGTAAAATACACCGATAAAGGAGTCTTTATCAGAAATATTCTTTTGCGTTGAATATTCCGGCAGGTCCTTCTCAACGTCTACGATTGAAATGTTTTCCAGGTTAAGGTCGAACAGTTTCTGGAAATCGAGAAATTTCTTTACCACCAGCATGCTGCCGATATACCTGTTTGAGGGCAGGTATTGCACATCGATATTAAATTGCTCGTTAACAGGATTGCCCAGCATGACATCGGTAATAATGATGTTTTCTACAAGGGGGACAATTCGAACCGGAAGACTTCTTGAATTGCCTACGCGGATAAATGGCTGTACGTCATCCAGCGTGTCACCAGTAAAGATGATATAGCATTCCGGTGAGATGACAAATATCCTGTCATTATCAGTTTTAATTATATCGTGTATATCCATCAAATAACCCCGTAGTGTTTTATATGTTTACGGGAAAATTGTAACCCGTGACTTTCATTATTGCAATAAGGAAGTACATGATAATATGTATATCATGCTGAACATTTCAGGAAGAATTATTTTAAGACGCGTAAATTACCGCTATTATCTTTGCGGGTTTCTCATCTGCCGATGCCACCCTGTGGGGGACTTTTGAATCGTAATAAATACAGTCCCCTTTCTCAAGTGTATCTGTATAATCACCAAGTTGCACCTCAACCCTGCCTTCCATAACAAAAAGAAACTCCTCACCATCGTGACTGTATGGCACGCTTTTACGGGACATCGGTTCAAGGGTGACAAGGAAGGGTTCCATGTGACGATTTATTTTTTCAGGTGCCAGTGACTCATATTCATATCCATACCGTACCCCTTCTTTTGAGGCAACCCTGGATGTAGCGGTTCTTTCATCGCTGCGAACTATGGTAAAAGGGGCTTTGCCCTCCTGGTTGAATAATTTTCCAATTTCAACATCAAGGGCCCGGGCAATCTTGATAATTGCTCCAAGGGGTGGTGAAACAAGATGGTTCTCCATCTGTGAAAGAAATGCCGGCGAAAAACCGGTTTTCTGTGAAACATCATTGAGCGAAAGACCAGAGTTCTCCCTCAGTTCTTTTATTCGCTCTCCAACCTTGATATCATCATTGTTCATATTATCCTGCCATGCCAAGTTTTGAAAAAGTCTACTAATGGCCGGCAAAAAGTCAAACAGAATAATTATTTGAAAGTTCACTGATAAACAATGAAAATGAATCAAGACCCTTCGAATGTAACATGTCCACAAGCCTTGTGCCCATGATAAATCCATCAGCGGAATGTAATGATTTCATCCCATCGTCGATAGTTTTTATACCGAAGCCCAGTACAACGGGAACCCGGGAAAACTCCCTGGCGATTCGGATATTATCAAGGATATCATCAGAAAATCCAGCATTCCCCCCGGTAATACCACGAACAGATATACTGTAGAGAAAACCTGTTGCCGCTGCCGATGCTTCAATTACCTGTTCCCTGGAACTTTCCGGGGTTATGAACTGTACATACCATATTCCGTGGGCATCTGCCGCGCTGCTGAAACGGGCTGATTCCCTGCATGGAACATCAGGTATTATGATACCATTAACACCTGAAGAGACGCACGCTTTCATAAATGTGTCAATTCCCCTGAAGTAGACGTGATTCGCGTATGTCATGACGTACAGGTGCTTGTGGCCGGGAACAAGTGCGCGTATTTTTTCAATATTTCGAAATACTCCGTCAGGCGTTACACCTTTTTCAAGTGCCGTGTTCGCGGCGTTGCTTATCACGTCACCGTCAGCAACAGGGTCTGAAAAGGGGAGTCCAATTTCCAGAAAATCAAAGAATTCAAGACCCCTGACAGCCGCCTGTACAAAAGTATCTTCATCGGGATAATTACCCATCAGGTACATGCCGTTGTATGTGTTCATAAGCCGGTTTCCTTTATTATAGTATCCATGTCCTTGTCACCCCTGCCTGAAAGGTTTACCAGTACTGTCCTGTTCTTAAATTTTTCGCTATGTTCCATCAGGTATCCCAGTGCATGACTGCTTTCAAGGGCTGGTATTATTCCTTCAAGTCTTGACAGTTCCACGCATGCCCGCATTGCCTGGACGTCACTGCAATGGGCGTAGGCCACGTTGCCGCTGTCCTTCCAGAAGCTGTGTTCTGGGCCTACCGCCGGGTAGTCGAGTCCTGCTGATACGGAGTGAACCGGAAGCACCTGGCCATTGTTGTCCTGGATTATGTAGGTGATGCAGCCGTGAAGAATACCCGGCTTCCCGGTGGTTAATGTGGCACAGTGATCTCCATCACGCATTCCACGTCCCCCGGCTTCTACTCCTGTAAGCTTTACTTCGCTGTGTATGAAGGGATGAAAAAAACCTGCGGCATTGCTGCCGCCGCCCACACAGGCAATAGCGTCATCGGGCATACTGCCTGTCTGTTCCATTACCTGGGCGAGTGACTCTTCTCCGATTATAGACTGGAAATCCCGAACTATTCGTGGAAACGGGTGGGGGCCAACAACTGAGCCAAGTATGTAATGGGTGGTGTTGCAGTTTGTCACCCAGTCACGCAATGCCTGGTTGATGGCATCCTTCAATGTGCGGGAGCCGTGATTAACGGGTACCACTTCGGCGCCAAGCAGTTTCATGCGGGAGACATTTGGGTGCTGCCGCTCCATGTCAACGCTTCCCATGTAGACGGTGCATTCCATTCCCATGAGTGCTGCCACCGTGGCGGTTGCCACCCCGTGCTGCCCGGCACCGGTTTCGGCGATGATACGTTTCTTGCCCATGTACCCGGCCAACAGCACCTGTCCAAGGGTGTTGTTGAGCTTGTGGGCGCCGGTGTGCAAGAGGTCTTCCCGCTTGAGATAAATGGTGGCCCCGTATTTTTCAGAAAGCCTGCGGGCCAGGTACAGCGGGGTGGGGCGTCCCGCGTAGTGCTGCAGCAGTTGACGCAGCTGGTTCTGCATGTTGTTGTCCTGGCAGAAAAAGTTATAGGCTGATTCAAGTTCGTCCAGTGTATTCACCAGTGTCTCGGGAATAAATACACCCCCGTATTCACCAAAATATCCAGTTTCATCCGGCATGGTATACATTCGCTGCCTCCTTCACGATGGTCATGAGTCGTTTCATTTTCTCTTTGCTTTTTATACCCGGCTGTTCTTCTATTCCGGATGACACGTCAATTCCATATGGTACAAATTTTTCCAGTAACACACCTATGGATTCCGCGTGTATGCCCCCCGCCATAATGGTGCGGGGGGGAATGGTTTGCCCTTTCAGCATGGTCCAGTCGAAGGCGGTGCCCGTACCTCCCATGCTGGTGTTGCTCCAGGTGTCAAGCAGGAGGTAGTGTATGCCGTCGGGCATATGGTGTGGAATGTCAGATTCCAGCCTGATCCTGTGTGCCAGTATAACGGTGCAGCGTGGTGAAAGCAGTGATGCCACCTCTTCGCTGTACACCTGGGCACAATCCAGTTGGGCTTTTTCCATTACCCGCAGTATGTCATCGGGTTGTGTATCAACGAATATTCCTGTTTTCATGATACCGGTCCCCTGCAACACCCGGGCAAGGTCTGCCGCTTTTTCGGGTGTGACGCAGCGTTTTGATTTCGGGTAAAATATAAAACCTGCCCCCTGTATACCGAGATTCGCGGCATATTCAAGGTCGTGCTGTCTTGTAAACCCGCAGAATTTAACGAACATCGGTAAGCTCCTGTAACAATTGTTGCGGATTCTCAGATTTCATGAGGGCGGTACCCACCAGGAATGTCCCTGCCCCGGTGTGTTCGGTTACCCGTTGAATATCCTCTCTAGTATGTATACCGCTTGCGCTGATTTTGTGTATGGATGACGGTATTGCCCGCAGGGTCTGCATGCCCGTGTTCATGTCAATATTCAGCGTGTCAAGGTTTCTCATGTTTACCATAAGGGTATTGGGGGACAGGGGCAGCACCCCTTCAAGCTCACTCTCATGATGGATCTCAACCAGGGGGGTCATACCCAGTGATGCAACCTGTGAATATAATTCTGCCAGTTCATCATCCTCAAGCATTTTCACGATCAGGAGCACCAGGTCTGCACCTGTCAGCCAGGCCGCCTCTACCTGTTCCGGTGTACATATGAATTCTTTGCACAGCACCGGTGCCTGCACCCTTGCAGACACCGCACTCATGTCATCGAAACTTCCTGAGAAATATATATCATCAACCAGTACGCTTACCGCGGATGCACCCCCCGCCATATACATTTCAGCCTGGCCGGCAGGGGACACGTGGCGGATGGGCCCTTCGCTGGGTGATGCTTTCTTCACCTCGGCTATACAAACCGGCCGTGTTCCGTCATACATGGGAAGACTGTAGACATTCCTTTTTCGATGGGGTAATGCCTGTGCCAGGCGGGCAACGCTGTTCCTGTTGTTTTTTTTCATCTGCTTTATGCCTGCCAGTGAGAACTTTTCCATTTTCTATATCTCCTGCCTCAGCATGGCAAGCCGGCTGTTAACCGTTCCCCCGTGGATGGCGTCCAGGGCATCATTAAAATTTGATTCAATGGAGTCATTCAGCCCCAGGGTGTAGAGTGCAAGGGCGGTATTCAGGGCAAGAACCTTACCAAGAGAAGTATGGCCGGGGGACGATATGGTTTCCATGAACAGCTGGGCATTTTCCATTGCGCTGCAGTTTACCGGAATCGAGTGGGCCTCCTGCTGGCTGATGTAGCCTGACGGGTCGATGGAGAAGGTGCTGATGCTGGTGTCGTGTACCTCGTAGACATGGGTGGGATACAGGGGTGAAACCTCGTCCATGCCGTTGGAGGATGAATACAGTACTATCTTTTCAAATGATAATTCGGCCGCCGCACGTGCGTACAGTGGCAGAATGTCCGGGTGAAATACGCCGGTCATCTGCCTGGCAGGTGAAGAAGGATTGGTAAGGGGACCAAGAAAATTAAAGATAGTGCGCACTCCCAGTTCTTTGCGTACGGGTACGGCGTTTTTCATGGCCGGGTGATACTCGGGGGCGAACATGAAAAGGAAACGGTTCTTGTCAAAATATTTTCTGGACTTCTCACCGCTGAGATTGATGGGAATGTTCAACGCTTCCAGAAAATCGGCGGACCCGCTTTTACTGCTCACCGACCTGTTTCCATGCTTGGCGATTGAATATCCCATGGCATTGAGAATGATGGCTACTGATGTTGATATGTTGAAAGAAAATGAGTTATCACCCCCGGTACCACAGGTGTCAAAAACGGTGTGATCGTCAAGCCCGGGATTTACCGCGTATTTTCGCATCGATCGTACTGCGCCGATGATCTCTTCCGGTTGTTCTCTCCGTATCTTCATTGCCACAAGGATTGCAGCCAGGGTGATGTCAGAAACACCTCCTTCGAAAATGCTGTCAAATAATGCCTCTGTATTAAAGGCGTTAAGGTATTGTCCCTCGTGAACCTGTTTAATTGAGTTTTTTATATTCATAAGATCCTCCAATGAAATTTTCGATTATCTTCAGTCCGAATTCTGTCAGGTATGATTCGGGGTGAAACTGTACCCCCCATAAAAACCGGTTTGTGTGTGACAAAGCCATTATCTCACCGTCAGAGGCTACGGCACGTACGTTCAGAAAACCGGGCAGGTTTGCCCTTGAAACTGACAGTGAATGATACCTGACAACATTGAATCTCGGGGGAATAGTGCGGAACATCGATCCGCCGTAGTGCTCGATTTCATCCATTTTCCCATGCATTACCTGTGACGCGTGAACAACGGTGCCGCCGAAAACAGAGGCTATCGCCTGCATTCCCAGGCACACGCCGAATACTGGTATATTTTCTGTCATGCGGATTATCTGCGGGGTTATGCCCGAGTTTTCAGGTGTGGATGGCCCGGGAGATAGTATGACCCCGGTGTATTTTTCCAGGGGAATATCCTGCGGGTCATGATCGTTTTTAAATACTTCTACCTTTTCACCCAGGCGTGAAACATAATCAACCAGGTTGTAGGTAAATGAATCATAATTATCTATTACACAAAACATTACTGTCCTCCTCTTTTCTTACGGAGTTTTTCGCGTATGGCAGGCTTTCTGAAAGGGCACGAAGCTTGTTGCGTATTTCGTGGTATTCGCTTATGGGCTGGCTGTCATACACGATGCCGGCACCCGCCTGTATATAGCTTTCTTTCTTTGAAAAGACACCGGTGCGTATGGTAATGCAGGTGTCTGTTTCGCCGTTAAATCCGAGATACCCAACAGCCCCGGCATAAATACCGCGGGGATGGGATTCCATTTCCTCGATTATCTCGATAGCCCGAACCTTGGGTGCCCCGCTTACCGTTCCCGCTGGAAATGTAGACTTAATTACGTCCATTGTTGAAACATCTTCCCTGAGTGTTGCCTGCACCTGGGATACAAGGTGGATAACATGGGAATAGTCTTCTGGTTCCATGAATTGTGTAACCTGTACCGAACCCGGCAGGGCTTCTCTTGATAGGTCATTCCTGGCCAGGTCTACCAGCATCAGGTGTTCTGCCCGTTCCTTCTTGTCATTCAAAAGTGACGCCTTGTTCCGTATATTTTCCTGGTGGTTCGATCCCTGGGCGATGGTTCCGGCAATGGGCCTGAGTTGTGCCTTGCCTTTTGATATCTTTACATGAATTTCAGGAGAGCTCCCGGTAATTACCAGGTCGTTGTGTTGAATGTAAAACATATAGGGTGATGGATTCACCTGGCGAAGTTTCAGGTAAAACCTGTAGGGGTCAATACTGTCAATAATGTCTGCCCGCATGCTTAACACCACCTGCAGCGCTTCTCCGTCACGTATCAGTTCTTTCGTTTTTTCTACTTTCTTTGTAAACTCGGCTGAAGATTCCCTGTATTGAATCTCGAATGATTCTTTTTGGGCGGGAATATAGGGTATGGTAGTTTTTTCGATTTCACGTATTATCTGGTTTTCAAGCGCTTCAAGTTTTCGGGTTGCCCTGATGTATTCGTCTTCAATTTTTTCCACACTTTCCGGATATATGGCAGTAGCAATGCTATAAATATTTTTCTTGTTGTCGTAACAGATGAAATCATCAATAAAAAAGAACAGGGCAGATGGATGAGTTGTATCTTCTGATTTTGACCTTCGAAGGATACCGGTGTAATTAACCATTTCGAATCCCAGGTAACCCGCGTATCCTCCGTTGAATGTTCCATACCCGGGAAAGCTTGGTGAGTTGTATTCGTTCAGTGCCTCCTCTATCAGGTCAAAATAATTCCCCTCTACGGTGCGGGTGCCTTCTTCATCTTCGATGATAATTGAAGGCGGCATGAACTTGACAGTTCGTACCGGGTTGAATCCCAGGTATGAAAACCTTCCCTGTTTTTTCCTGCTGTCAGCGCTTTCCAAAAACACAACGTCTGACCGGGTTGACATGGTTTTTAAAACCATGAGAAGACCAGGTTCAGCGATGTTCAATTGCCTGTATACAGGTATCCTGTTGTACTTCTTGGCCAGTATCTTGGTTCTTTGTAGTGACGGATACAGCATTTGATTTCACTCCTTGTATAATAAAAAAGCCGTGGTTTTCATAAATACCACGGCTAAAACTAAAAAAGCCGTGGGTAATGTCCACCCACGGCCGTTGATTTCACGTATTACACACCGCTCAGGCAGACATCTTTGTTGAATGCCACCACCAGTGCCATGTTGTTGTGCGTGTGTGTATGTACGTGTTCAGGGTCATATTCATAATTCCTTTTATTTAATGATTTGTATATAGAACAATACCCCCGAACCTGTCAAGTGATTTCAGACTTTTTCAGAAAAAAAGTTTCTATTTATAGAAACATGCTGTTTTTGGAAATTAATTCATTTGCTGAATTGCTTGACATTAGTAGATTAAGAAGGAAAAGTAAAATGGTTTGGGTGAGAGTGAAATCCATTTTATGACAGGATAGGCAATGGTTCCGGTAATATCCATAACAGGGAGATCAGGTGCCGGCAAGACAACCCTTATAGAAAAACTGGTAACTTCTCTTTCTACAGAAGGGATCAAAATCGGGGTGATCAAGCACACCAGGCATCATATCGATGATGGGGATGAAGGTAAAGATTCGTGGCGGTACCGGCAGGCCGGTGCACTTGGATCGGTGATTACCACTGACAAACAGGCGGTTGCCCACCTTGCCTTTAATGAGACTGTTTCCCCCGAAAACCTGGTGATGATGATGTCATCCCTGGTCGACCTTGTTATTATAGAAGGGTACAGGGAGGGAACCCAAAAAAAGATAGAGGTGATCGATGAGTCACTTGATGAAGCCCCCCTTTTTAAGAGTGGTGTAAAAAACATTATCGCCCTGGCAACTGACGGGAATTCGCCGGAGGGATTTAAGGTTTTTTCAAGAGATGACGTTGCCGGGCTGGCAAACTTTATTAAGAAAGAAACCGGCCTTGTGTAAGTAATTTAAGGGTTAAGTAACCGGGTGTACAGATTCTCGTATTCTTTTACCGCGTCGTCCCAGCTGTTATGAAAGCTCATGGCGTTTTTCTGTAATATCTTCCATTTGCCTGAGTGCCTGCAGGCGCGTAATGCTTTTCTCAACGTTGTGTACAACTGGTCAACGGTGTTTTCCGGGTATTTAAACCCGTTACCTGTTTCTTTCTCTTCGTCCCAGTTTTCCACGGTATCATCCAGTCCACCGGTGGCGTGCACCACCGGGATTGTTCCGTATGCCATGCTGTACATCTGGTTGAGTCCGCATGGTTCGTAACGGGAAGGCATAACGAAAATGTCAGAGCCGGCTTCAACCAGGTGTGACAACTCTTCATTGTATCCCCAGAATAATCCCAGCCTGCCTGGGAACAGGGATTTTAAATACTGAAACCTGTCAATTATCCATTGTTCCCCTGACCCCAGAATTACAAAATTAAAATTCTCACTTTGCAAAAGCCATTCAAGGGACTGCACAAGAAGATCAATCCCTTTCTGATAGGTGAGGCGGGAAATGCATCCAATAACCGGCACATCCCCATCTGGTGGAAGGTGCATTAGTTCCTGCAATTTTGTCTTGTTGATTCTTTTCCCGGATATATCATTAATGGAATAATTAGCGGGCAGTAATGTATCAGAAACTGGTGTCCATTTCGTGTAATCAACCCCGTTGATGATGCCGAAAAGCCGGTGAGAGACTTTTTTGAATTCATCGGCAAGATCATAACCAAACTCCCGTGACTGTATCTCAAGGGCGTATCGTTTGCTCACAGTTGAAACGGCATCGGCATGCAGTATGCCTTCTTTAAGGAAATTGATCTGGCCAAAGAATTCGTGTCCATCCTTTGAAAAGTGTTCCCAGCCAAGACGGGTGAGGGGAAACACTTCCTTGGGAAACACACCCTGGTAACCTACATTGTGCACCGTCATCAGTGAACGTGTGTCACGGTAAAAAGGATCCCCGGCATAATGTGATTTCAGAAAAAGGGGGACAAGGCCACTCTGCCAGTCATTACAGTGAACGATATCGGGTTTGAATTTCAGTGCTTTCATTGCCTGCAATACGGCCCTTGAAAAAAAGATGAATCTTTCGGCATTGTCATCAAAGGCATGCTGTCCGTCATCATAAAGACCGTCGCGGCCGAAATAGTGTTCATGCTCAATGAAGCAGGTGGAGACACCCGTAATAAATGATGATTCGTACAACGCGCACCATTTCTCACCAGCGCCCAGGGGTACCCCCAGGGGAGAACCGGTTAACTTGAGGGAATACTTTTCCCGGTCAACAATGTAATAACGGGGCATGAATATACGTACATCATGTCCCTGCCGTGCAAGTGCGCGGGGCAGGGCATTTGACACGTCTGCCAGGCCACCAGTCTTGGCAAAGGGGTACGCTTCACTGGTTACAAAGGCAATGTTCATGCCAGTTCTATTACTGGTTCCAGGTATTCTTCGGGTGGTTCAAATCCCAGCATAACCAGGATGGTTGATGCCACATTAGCAAGGCCCGGTTCTGTGTCTGCGGTTTCGCGCAACCTGTATTCGTTGTTGTACTGGGGATCATATATGATGAATGGCACCGGGTTTAATGAATGCGATGTCTTCTGTTCAGGTTTGCCGGTATCCTTATCACGTTTGATCTCCCCTGTTTTCTTGTCGGTTTCAAACATATCATCCAGGTTGCCATGGTCGGCGGTAATTAGAGCCATGCCATTGTTTTCCCTGATGACGGGTAACAGTCTTCCCAGGCAAAGGTCAACAGTTTCAGCAGCGATTATGGCCGCTTCCATCTTCCCGGTATGTCCTACCATGTCGCCGTTGGGATAATTCAGCCGTATGAAATCATATGTATTGCTCTGGATAGCAGCTATAACATCGTCGGTGATATCGGCAGCTTTCATCCAGGGGCGCTGGTCAAATTCAACCCTGTCTGATGGTATTTCCCTGTATACTTCCCATTCACTGTCAAACATACCGCTCCTGTTTCCGTTCCAGAAATACGTTACATGACCGAATTTCTGTGTTTCTGAAACAGCGTACTGGCAGCAATCGTTGTGTACCAGGTATTCGCTAATGGTTTTATCTATTACCGGTGGCTGCACCAGGTAATTTTTGGGGATCTCTAAATCTCCATCGTATTGCATGATTCCCGCGTAGACAATATCCGGAAATCTTTTTCTGTCAAACATGTTAAAATCTTTCTCTTCGAAGGCCCGTGATATCTCTATTGCCCTGTCACCCCGGAAGTTGAAAAATATTACCGAGTCGCCGTCTTCCACTGTTCCCACCGGACCCTTATCATCAACAATGGTAAACGACGGGAGGTACTGGTCGGTGAGCCCAGGCTTCTCTTTTCTGAATGTTTCAATGGCTTCCCGGGCAGAACTAAACGGCCTGGCTTCACCAAGAACATGGGCTTCCCAGCCGCGTTTAACAATATCCCAGTCTGCCTGGTACCTGTCCATGGTGGTTACCATTCTTCCACCCCCCGAAGCTACCTGGTAGTCGAAACCTTTATCCCGGTATCCGGAGAGAACATCTTCAAGCTGGTCAACATATTCAAGAGCCGATGTTTCGGGAACGTCTCTTCCGTCAAGAAGAACATGCACCCTTGTCTTATTGATGCCGTCTTCTGCCGCCTGGCCAAGCATCTTAAAAAGGTGTGATATATTTGAGTGGACATTGCCGTCAGAAAGCAGGCCAATGAAATGGAGGGCAGTTCCACTACCTGAGGGTTTGTCGATTATTTTTTTCCAGATATCAGTGGTAAATATTTCTCCATTGTCTATTGCCTTTGAAACACGTTTGGCACCCTGGTCGAATATTCTTCCCGCGCCAAGGGCGTTATGACCTACTTCCGAATTGCCCATGTCTTCATCGCTTGGAAGGCCAACGGCTGTTCCATGTGCTTTCAGGCTGGTATTCATGTAGTTTGATGTCAGGTAGTCAATGTTTGGTGTTCTTGAAAGGTACAGCGCGTTTCCTTCGTTTTCTTTGCCTATCCCGAAACCGTCCATAATGATCAGTACAACAGGCCCTTTACGGCCTTTGAAACGTGAACTCTTTTGCAACTCCATCATACAAATTACTCCTCAAGTAAGAAAACTTCCAGTGACGCGATCTCGATAATTCTTCGTATGGCGGGATTCGGATTCGTAATCTTGAAACTTCTGTTCTGCTCATTGAAGTTATTATACAGGGACATGAACCCCGCGAGAATTGTAGAATCAACAATCTCGATACTGGATAAATCCAGTATAGCATCTCTTGTGTCGTTCTGTAAGAAATTATTTAATACTTCGATGAATTCTTTCAGCTTTCTCGGGTTTAACTGTTCATTAAGTATATATACACAGGATGTTTCGTTTTCTTTCACTGTATAGTCCATTGTGTCCTCCATTTTGTTTCACAGGTATCTTTCGTTGAATTCATCTTCGGATAAAATTGGGACATACTCTTTGAGAAATACCTTTTCCAGGAGCATGGAGACATTCTGGTTCGCGCCGTATAACAGCAGTTCTATGGTTGTACTGTCGGTAACTTTCAGCGCGTTCAGTACTGCCGCCATTGCAGCCGAGTTCAATGTATCCATACCTGCAAGGCTCAGGGCAATGGTGGTTGGATTTTCATGCAATACTTTATGAATTAAGTCTGGGAGTCTTATCTCATCCCCATATTCACCAGTACCACTTAGTAGAATGATATATAATGTTCCTTTCTTTTCCAGGGTCAAGTGCATGATATATCCCTTCAGGATTTTTTGTTAAGATGCTGAATGCAGTCATCAAGTGAATCAAGAGAATGTATGGTTTCCTTTGATATTGTAACAGAATCATTTTCTTTTCTTGCCAGGTCGTTATCAAGAGATTCAAGCAGTGATATGTGAAGAGACTGGTATTGTTTTTTCCATTGGAAAAATTCTCTTACGGTGACCACATCAGGGGGACGTGATAATATTTTGTTGCGAAGTTTCCCGCAAAAACCTTTGATATCCGGCCAGTATCTTCTTACCAGAAGGAGTAATAAATACGGGCTTAAAAGAATCAGGTTTGTCCTGGCAATGTTAAATATAAAACCATACGAATCGGGATTAAAACTGGTACTCCATAATATCCACAGGCAATCATTCAATATGAGTGACAGAAAAAATGACATTTTTCCCCTGGGTACGCCGATGGCGGCCAGGCCCGAGGCAATTATTGATACAAAAAAAAGTAAAACCAGCACCTGGATGCTAACAATATCAGAAATTGTTTCAACTATGCGGGTAATCTGCTGTATAAAATGGGAAAAACCGGAAATGGCATCTTTAACATCACGTAATGTATCTGTAAAACCACACAGGGATACCCCCATGTTCTCTTTGCCGGTGTGTTGATATTGACCTGCAAAAAGCAGGCTGAGGATAGCACTATGAAGTGCTGAGAAATATTTGATTTTCATCGATTTTTTTATCTCGTGTTTCCTGATTCTTCAATATGTACAGGTTCTTGTCTTGAAAGTCAAATATAAATTAGATGTGTGTAAAACCTGTTCAGGGGTGAGTGTTAGTTAGTTTTATCAAGTTCTATATTTAAGATGATCTGGTTGCCCTTCTTGTTCCATTCAGGCTTGCAAAATTGTTTAATGATATATATACCCCTTCCACGTGGAAGCAGGTGGGGTGAATTTATATTTTTCTCGCTTCCACGTAAAAAACCGGTCCCTTCATCCTGTATCGTCACCTTGAGATACCTGGAATTTATGCTGACGGTTATTTTTATTTCTTTATCAGGTTTCCAGAGATTTCCATGTTCCATTGCATTAGTAAGTGCTTCATCGATGATCAGGTAGAGCTCCATGTTGTCAATATTCAGTTGAATATCACGCTTTGATATAACATTGATAATATCATCAATAATATCTTTCCTGGCTTCTCTTATTGTGGGATATGATGAATCTAGGATTGTAGTAGGTTTCAGCATTATTGTTTTTACAAACCTGCAAGTATCATAATTGTTAACCTGAAAAAGGCATTATATCTCTCTATTTATGTCGATTACAAGTATTTTTATTGTCTCGAAAATTCGGGATGGGGAGATTCGAACTCCCGGCCTCTGCGTCCCGAACGCAGCGCGCTGGCCTGACTGCGCTACATCCCGAAATAATATTTTCTTAGTTGCGAGGTCTTTTTTCTATACTATGCAATATTTTTATGATAAATACAGACCATTTGTAACAACTGCTTCTCATTCATGAGTTGAATTATCTAAATGCTGCATATTATGTATCAAACTTAATAAATATATTGCAATCATTTTTTTCCAGATGGATATAAAAACTTCATGTCCATCCTGTGTTTAAAATAATCACGGTAAATACAGGCATCAGGCATGGTAAAAAATTGCTTGTAAATTGACTATGCATCCCCTATTTTTTATATTGCAGTTTTACGGGAGATGTAATGTAGTGAAATGGTTGATAAATAGAGATCCAATTTAAATATTAATATGCAATACATATAATTTATGGATTTATTTTTTATTTTCTTGATAAAAAGGGTTAAATCAGAACACCAGGTATTCATTATAGTCAGCAATTATTCAGAATAAGGCAGGTATTATATGACTGATAAGGATAAAGGAATAATTACTTCAAGTGTATATGACGGACAGATTTACAACCGTCTTAATCCCGTAGTGGAGAAACTTGCGGGTATATTGTATGGGAACGTTGATTTTGATGAAGAAAGTCTTTCACGTCTTAACGAGTTAAGTGAAAAGGGGAGATTTGTTTACGCTTCTTTTCACAGTTCTAATATATCATTATTAATACTGTATAATAAGCTGAAAAAACATGGTTTTCAGCCTCCTGTGTTTGCGTTGGAGTACAATCCTTTTCTGTTTCAGAATTTCAGGTATATCGCCAAACGCGTAAAAAAATTCTTCTCACGGTTCTTTTTGCGCAGAAAATATGATTACGTGCTGGATACCGATTACGTGGAAGAATTATTGCGGGATGATAACAGCATCATGCTTTCACTTCTTTCGAAGAAGTTCTTCCTGAAAAGGTACCTTGAGGTTAAATATGATTCACTGCGGTATCTGATCGAGGTGCAGAAAAAAACAGATGTCCCCATATTCCTGATGCCGGAAATGATATTCTGGAACAGAAATCCTGAACGGACAGGTGGCACGGTTTCTTCTGTGATATCATCAAAGGCAACCGGTGATAAAGGTATTTTCTGGGGTTGGTTGTCAAACCTGCGAAGTGCCACTTCACCGTTTATCCGAATTTCCACGCCGGTAAATCTTAAGGACGTGATCGCGGAATCAAAAACTGATGATTCAAGACAGATAGCAGTACAATTGAGAAACAGGCTGCTTGAAATTTATTATCACGAAAAAAGGACAGTACTTGGTCCCATATTGAAGTCCCGCCAGGAGATGATGGAACGGGTGTTATATAATCCCAATATTTTGCAGGAGATAAAGGAAATAGCTAATGAGGAAAATGAATCTGAACTAAAACTTAGAAAAAAGGCATTCAAGTATTATAAAGAGATAGCTGCTAATTTTTCAATATTATATATCCGCATGTTTGAAATAGTATTAGACTGGATGTTCAGAAAAATATTTGACGGCATCACCTATGATCCCAAAGCCATCGAAGAGATTCGCGAAGCAGCACAGAGAGGTCCCCTCGTGTTGACTCCATGTCACAAAAGTCACCTGGACTATCTTATACTTTCCTACATGTTCTATAAAAATAAGATGGCACCACCCCATATAGCTGCTGGTGTAAACCTTTCGTTTTTCCCACTGGGCATCATGTTCAGACGTTCAGGGGCTTTCTTTATGCGTCGATCATTCAGAGGTTTAAAACTATATCCGGCTGTCTTTAAACAGTATATGAAAACACTTGTGTCTGAAGGCTACACCATTGAATTTTTTATTGAAGGTGGCAGAACCAGGACCGGCAAGCTCGCCTTCCCGAAGCTGGGATTTTTAAAATACCTTACGGATGCAGTTGAAGAGGGGTACAACAAAGACCTGGTTTTTGTTCCAATATCAATCAATTATGACCGTATACTTGAAGAATCTTCATATGCCAAAGAAACAGGTGGAAAGAAAAAGAAGAAGGAATCCGTTTCCGGGATGATGCAGAGTCGGAAATTGTTAAAGCGCAAATACGGCAGGGTCTATGTTAATTTCAATAACCCCTTTGCTCTAAAAGAAGTGACGATCGAAGAGAACCAGGAGAGTCTTACAGAGGCAGTGGCAATTAATATTATACGCAAGATAAACGATGTTGTGGTAATAACACCTTTTTCCCTCGCATCAACTGTAATACTGCTTTCATCGGTTAAAGGTTTTACCAGGGGGACCGTGCAGCATAACATGGAATTGTTGTATGATTATTGTATATTTGCCGGGGTTCCAATTTCCGATGCACTGCATGAAAAAGCCAATATGAATGAGATCATCGAATATGTTGTGGATTCATTCAAGGAAGATCATATTATCAGTAAACTTACAGATGAAGAAAATGAAACTGAACCTGTTGACGATCTGTTTTTACTGCCCGAAGATGAACGTCCACGCATCGTTTTTTATAAAAACTCCATTATCCATTATTTTCTGCCGATGTCTTTCGCTTCCCTGGCACTTGCCAGCCTGTCAGAACAGGGGTCGTCGATTACCATGCAGTCTTTCAGGGATACCTTTGTTTCCCTTCGAAGTCTTTTCACAAAAGAGTTTATCTATTCTGACAGTATGATGTTCGATATTGACGGCGTGTCTGATAAATCATTGGAATACCTTTCACTTGAAAAGGCAGTAACAATTGAGGAAGACAACATCCTGGTTAATGATAATTGCAGGAATGTTTGCAGGATTTATTCGAGACTTATACAGGAGTTCTTTGAATCATACCTTGTGGTATTCGATTCAATACGCAAGGCAAAACCTGGAAAACAGCAAAAAAAGGAATTCATTATTGGATTAAGAAAAAACGGCATACGAATGTATCATACAGGTGAGATTCGTCTTGCTGAATCATTATCCATGCCGAGTTATGAGAATGCATTGAAACTGCTGAAATCAAGAAAGATAATAGAAGAAGAATATGTGAATAAACGGAATATTGTGCTTACCATACATGATCCCATGGCCGTTGACCCCCTTCTTGAAGAGGTGGGCAGGTATCTCAAGATACTTATACAATGAGCAGTTAAGGTTCATTCCGGAATGTTGGGGAAAACTACTAAGAATTTATCATACGGGTTTAAATACATGAAACCGCCCGCTTCGCTCGATAAACGCGGATTAACACAGATATAAGTGAAAAGTGAGAAGTGAAGTGTGATCAGGAATGTTAATACAAGAAAACCCCGCAGGATTCAGCGGGGTTTTCTGATAGTTGCGATGAGACTTTTCAGTTTGTTTAAATATTGACCCGTGCACCAACGTGAACAGAGTTGGTTTTTAAGACGGCGTCTTCTTCCTGTTTAGAGTAGTTATAGAGATATTCACCGAAAACCTGTACCATTGGAAATACTGTAAAAGCGGCTCCAATGCCGAAGTAATATGAGTTGAATTTTTTCTCATAAGATTCGGATCCTACTCCTGATATGTCTATATCAAGTTTCTCATTTATAGCGATCCCGCCCCGAAGATATGGATGGATGAGAATTGGCAGTTCAAGCATGGCAATGGCATCAAGGCCGTATATGGTTTTGTCCAGATCGAAGTCTGTGTTGTCAGCTTCATACTGCAGTGTGGATTTCTGGTAAAAACCACCGATTCCCAGGCTCAGAATCATGGGTATCACGGAACCATTGAGGTGTCCGATGAAGCCGTACTCGGGTCCCATTACGTCATATGTTTCATTCCCAACTTCTATTTCGCCTCCAAATGAATAGCCGCCGTATACACCCAGGTCTACAATGGCGAAACTGGCTGATGGGACGAATACCAGAACAGTAAATGCCGCGATAATTACTATTAATTTTTTCATTAGATATTCAAACCTCCGTTTAGTTATTATAAGACACTTATAAACACCCTGACTATGGGGTGATTTTCCATGTAATCTTATACCTTTTAATAAAGATATAATGCAATAAAAAAAAAGCAATGTTTGATGCTGCTATCAAGAGTTCTTTTCAGCTGCCGTTATTATAGGTATGATCTGCAAGCATGTTTCTCAACTCATCACGGCGTTTCATCAATATGGTTCCATTGTAGGTATCGCGAATACGTAATGGTGTTTCGAAATAATC
Organism: uncultured Leptospiraceae bacterium; assembly: GCA_964629365.1. Taxonomy (GTDB): domain Bacteria; phylum Spirochaetota; class UBA4802; order UBA4802; family UB4802; genus M55B154. The sequence goes on along the minus strand of CAZVRB010000017.1, from coordinate 10,260 downwards.
AATTATTTCTGTCATGAAATTTACGTGTTCTTTCTTCTTCCTGGCTTCCTGTATCTCTTCAGGGGTTGGCAGTATGATGGCATACAGGGAGTAGGGTGTCTGGATCAATGAATGTCCCCGGTTAAGGTAGGCTTCTGAAAATCCTCCGTCAATATTTATGGCCCTTCCATCAGGGGATGCTATTTTCTCCCCTTTTAAAACGTTTACAGGGGTATGTCCATAGACTATCCGTTCCGCGCCGAATTCTTTCATTATCTTGTCCATGAATTCCATTTTTTTAATGTTTGCATCCCAGTATAGAAGGGTTTCCTTGTGGGTTGCCTTGTCACTTAGAAAGTACCGTTCAAAGGTCTTCATGGCATCTTTGCCGAAAAATGGAGACCTGGGGCCACACCAGAGATAGAACATGAGATCAATTTCTTTTGGGTTTTGTTCCATGCCGTTAAGGTAGTTCTTTCCCACGTTCTTGACGGTGTTTTGAATGTATTCCAGCAATTCCCTGCCTTTTCTGCCATTGAACTCCTGGAAATCCCCGTCTTTTGTGCTGGGGATGAGGGCGTGGATGTTTAATATATAATTATGTACGTGATACATTTTGCCGTATTCGAAAAGATATTCCATCAGGTATTGAACCCTGTCACTGCTTGTAAACTGCCGGGCAAGGTCGTCGATAACTTCTTTTTCATCGGCGCTTAATTTGGCCGGATTGTCTGGATCAATTGTGGGAAAATGTGTATCGGTTAATCCCCCTGTGTCCCCTTTTGTCAGCATTTCAGAGAGCCTGTTCAGCCATAGTCTTGATTGCATCTCAAACTCGGGGTTTTCGCGAATGGCCTGTTCTTCCAGTTTGAACTGAATTATGGCAAGGGTTTTTTCCATCTTCCTGGTGTTCTCATTTTTTGCCTTCACGTTGCAGGAGACACCGTCAGGGTATAACTGCTCGCCAAGCTGTTCCAGCGGGGATATGTCAATTTTAAGTCTTTTGAGAAATTCAAGGTTGTCATAACGGGTGCTGATCCTGAGAGCCTGGGCGATCATTGACCGGTTGCCGGCCGCGGCTCCCATCCACAGAATATCGTGATTTCCCCAGATGAAGGTTACGTATCGCCGGATATCACTTTTATTTAATATCCTGATAATCTTATCCGGTTCATCCCCCCTGTCGAATACATCGCCAAGTACAATGAGATGCCCAAGTATTACCTGCTTTACGATTTTACACAGGGCGGTTATTATCCTGTCCGCGATCAGGTCGTTCTCATATACGATGTTGGGGACGGGGTAATGCAGTATAATGTTCTCAAGTGTTTTCTTTAGATCCCTGTTGATGCTGGTACGGATCTGGTCAAAGTCGTTGATATTTTGAACCTTGTAATCAATGATCTTTCCCAGGGCGGAAATAATATCCTGCCTGTCCATGTGGTATATATCATTTATGAAGTATCTTTCTTTTCGAATGATGCGGCCGATATAATCGATTTTTTCCATGGAGAATGTTTTTGGTAAGGCTTCATAGCAGGTTCTCCATACCAGGCCGAATCTTCCCTTCAAGATGGATACAAAACGATCACCGGCACCATGGGGATCACTTATCCACAGGGTGGTGTCTATATAATTATCAAGTTCAGATTCGATCTGGGTAAGTTCCCGTATTATATCATGAAGAGACGCGATAGTTCTGGTTGGGGACATGACCTGTTCTCCGGAATGATTTATTGATCTATGTATATGTTATTTCAGGTCTTGTTTTCTGTCAATATTCAATTTTTGCGGGCAAATAGTTTTACATTATTTTTCCACCCACGTCATCTATGTCGAGATCTTCGAGTACCTCTTTCATGGTCTCTTTGTCAATGTTTTGCGCGCCGCCTTCCATGCCCATGGATAAAGCGAATACCTTTTTCTTAACAAATATATCCGCCCTGGCCCTGAGGGCAATGGCAATGCTGTCACTTGGCCTGCTGTCAATGGTTATATCTCCATTATCAGATGAGAGATGTATCTTGGCGTAGTAGATGTTATCTTTCAAGTCATCAATTACTACTGATTGAACATTGTACCCCAGTTGATTTATAATATTGATTACCAGGTCGTGGGTAAGCGGGCGTATGGGTTTTTTCCCTTCCATCTCGATGGCAATCATGCTTGCTTCCAGTGGTGCAATCAAAATAGGGAGAATATTCCCGCTTTCGTTGTCCTGCAATACGATTATCGGCGTTCCGGATTCTTCTTCAAGGACTATCGAATTGATTTCCACTTTGCATAAACTCATTTATTTCCGCCTCGTGGTTTTTTGCCTGTACTGCATGCTTATATAGTACTGATGGCTGGTAAAAAATCAAGATATAAATAACAAATCGGTCAAAATTGTTATTGCAAAAAAAATGTCATATGCTTAGATTCTGGCACCATATTAATATAATGAGAAGCTGTTTTTATGACTGAAACCTATGAAGCCACAAGCTATATAGATATTAATGCGCCTGCCCGGTTGTGTTACGATGTATTATGTGATTATAAACGCTATACTGAATGGTTTAAGTATGTGAATTCCGTAGATATTAAAGAGTATGGTGAGGACGGAAGGCCTGTAGTTGTATTCTACAGTTTTGACGTGGCTCTTAAACAGGGATTCACAATATTGCAGACATATCGTTATGATGATGAGAACCTGGTTCTTAATTTTGAATCCGCAGGTGGTGATTTTAAGAAATCCGGTGGATTCTTTAAGTTTATCCCTGGTAAAAATGGAAAGACAAGGGTTGAGTACATGGTTCATGTAACCCTGGGGTTTCCTGTCCCACAGAGGGTGGTTGATTACGTTGTCGATTACGCGATGAAAGATGTACTGCAAAGCCTGAAGTCTGAAGCTGAAAAAAATCCTGTGAAATAAAATTTATATCTTTTTATATTCTTTTTTCTGCAACAGGTTTACCATCCATTCGGCAACCACTTCGCTATGGGTTTCCTTATTGCTTGCCAGCTCAATATATTTCGCCCGGTGCATCTTTTCTATCATTGTCTGTATGGTGTCTGTTTCATGCAGTGTGTCGGTTTTTGCCCCGAAAATATAACAGGGTGTAGTGATATACTGCAGGCGTTCCATAAGTGAATAGCGTTTCAGGTCGAGGGCATTGTATTTAAGCTTGTAAGGATCGGCGGCGTTAATTGTGTTGGTATATTTTTCAACCTGCTCCTTTTCCTTCGTTTTGTCCAACCTGAAATTTACAAGATACCATATCACGAATTTTTTAATAACTAAGTATAATGAAGGAGGCAGTGCAGGCAGGATGTCTCCAAGGACTGCCGGGAACCTGAATACAGGGAGGGGGCTTATCAACATGGCGCACAGTGGTTCCCTGGTTCGGTGAGACAGGTACTCCAGCACAATCGACGAGCCAAGGGAACTTCCCCCAATGGCAAAAGATTTCTTTTCGGGTATAACCTGCTGTACAACTTCATGCAGGTCTTCCACCATGCGGCTTACCCTGAAGCTGATTTCCTTATTCTTCTTCCCCTCGGGTATTAACGACGATTGTTTTTCCCTGGTTTCCAGGTACATGACACGGTATTCCGAGGTGAGTTCCTTCAATACACTCTTCCAGCCCTGAAGCTGGGATATCCAGCCAGCAACAAAGAGAATGATGGGTTTGCTGGAAGAGTCTGCCCCCGGCTGGAAGTCCAGCATTTTCAGGGATACTCCATCTGACATTTGCACATAGTATTCAGATACGTTTGTTGCAGGGGCAGTGTATTCGGTATATTCCATCACCGTACTCCTATATTCGTTTTGCTACATCATCACCAACTTCAGCTGTCGAGTTGCTGCCGCCGCGGTCGGGAGTTTTCAGTTTTCCTTCGGACAGGTGTTCCTGCACAGCTTTTTTTATCTTTGCGGCGCTGTCTTCTTCGCCAAGAAAGCCTGCCATCATTGATGCGCTGAGTATGGCAGCAAGAGGGTTGGCAACGCCTTTACCCGCGATATCCGGTGCCGAGCCATGCACGGGTTCAAACATGGAGGGTGCCTCGCGGGTGGGATTGATGTTGGCGCTTCCGGCAAATCCCATGCCCCCGATGATAATAGCCGCGATATCGCTGAGAATATCTCCAAACAGGTTAGAACAGACAACCACGTCAAAATTCTCAGGTGACCGCACAAAGTTCATGGCCGCGGCATCAACAAGCATGGGGCCGCATTCCACGTCAGGGTAGTCTTTTGCAACATCGTTGAATACAGAATCCCAGAAAACCATGCTGTATTTTAATGCGTTTGATTTTGTTATGCTGGTTACCTTTTTCCTGTCACGTTTGCGTGCGGTTTCAAAGGCATATCGGATAATCCGTTCTGTTCCCATGCGTGAGAAGTAATTTACCTGCATGGCGCATTCATTGGGGGTGCCGATGTAATGACGTCCCCCCAGGGGAGTGTATTCACCCTCGGTGTTCTCACGAATTACCAGCATGTCAATGTCATACGGTTTCTTGTCTTTCAGGGGGGAGTCTACTCCCGGAAAGAGAATGGCAGGCCTGATATTCACATATTGATCAAAACCTTTGCGCATGCCGAGAAGTGGTTCTACCGCCACGTGGTCGGGGGCGTTATCGGCATTTCCCACTGCTCCAAGCAGAATGGCATCATAAGGCTTCAGCTGGTCAATGTAATCTTCAGGCGCGCAGAGACCGGTTGACTTGTATAGTTTGGTGCTCCAGTCTATCATTGTATAGTCAATATCAAGACCGCATGTATCCAGCACCTTTTTTGCTTCGTTAACAACTTCGGGTCCCACCCCGTCGCCGGGATATAATGCTACTTTATACGACATGTTGTACCACCTTTTTGTTGAGTTTATATTATCTTTAGCCGTTTTCAGGTTATTCTATGATACACGGCATGTGTACACTAAGTGTTTTCTTATACGGATTATGCGTGACGGCGGCAGAATATCAGCCGGAAACACATAAAAGAGTATTGTAATTATTCAGCATGAATAATAATCCAGCATCTCCCCCTGCCTTCGGCGGGGTGAGATGCTCCAATTCCTTTTCATTATGAAGCAGTTGATCAATATTATAGTCATAGCTGAGTAGTCAAAAAGTATTTATATTACTTTGTGGAACAGAATGCAAATATAGTAAAGCAAAATTACAGGAAAAATCGAAAAAACAGGGTCTATTCTTCTGTCAACTGGAGATGTTTCGCCGCAGGTCATCGAGAAAATGCCGGTATACCGAATCGACGTCAGTAATGACATACTGAAGAACGCGGCTGTTTTTCAGGCTCAAGAGGCCATGCAGCATGCTCCATGCTTCAACGGTACGCTGCTGTGCTTCTTCCCTGTTGATTCTATCACCGCCACCGGCGGCATCAATCACTGACTGCACGGCAATTTCTATGATACGGTTGGAAAGATCCATCTCGATGGCGGCGGTATCTTCAAGCTCGGTTCCAACGAAATCGTTGTACCTGGGGGTTGGCAGGGAGAACATGATATCATAATGGTGGGGGTATGCAATTCCAAACTGGTAATAGGCATCGAATACTTTCTGCCATCGGGCAGCCGGGTTGTTTTCTGACACATAGGCGCTGGACATATCGTGATGAAGTATGGTGAAACCTTCAATCACAAGGGCCAGGTAGATGGAGTCCTTGTTGCCGTAATAATTGTAGATGTTGGCAGCGGTCATCCTGATTCGGGATGCCAGCTTTCTCATGGTGAAAGACTGGTATCCCTCCTCGCTGATGATGTCCAGGGCGCTCTCGAGAATGGTGTTCCTGATCTTCTGGATCTCGTTTTCTGATCGTGGTTGCTTGCTCATGGGGCCTGTATATCCTCATGCCTGCCAGGCAGTCAACCTTTATTATCAGAAGAGTTCAGCCTGTCATACAGGGTGCGGTTTCTTTTGTATATTTCCAGGAAGGCGTGGTACAGGTCATCGTAGAGTGCCCGGTTCCTGTTGTCCGGCAGGTATTCACCGGTTGTCTTCACCAGTTGAGGAATATCATCAAAACTTATCTGCCCCATCCCAACGGATGCGATAAAGGCCGCCCCCCTTGCGTTGGCCTGGAGAGGATCTTCAACCTGGTGTATGGGCCTGTTCAGAATATCGGCAAACACCCGGCTCCATATGTCTGACCTGGCACCGCCCCCTATGAAATGCAGCCCATCAAATGGCCTGCCGGTAAATTTCTCAACATAATCCATGTTCCACCTGGTGTTGAAGGCGATACCCTCAAATACCGACCGCACAATCTCCTCCCGGCTGCTGGTGACGGCGAGATTATGAATGCCACCCCGCAGGGTATTGCTGTCCACGGGGCTGCGCTCACCATGAAGCCACGGGGTAAAGATAAGCCTGCCTGCCCCCGGCGCGGTCTCGGCGACGATACGGTCAAGGGCGGCGTAGAGGTTCTCGTTCTTTTTCCGCTTCAATGTCTTCGCGTCCAGTACGTGTTCTATGAGATAGGTGAGACATCCACCCGCCATGTCCTGTTCGTTGACGCATTGATACCTGCCGGGTATGGAAGAGGGGAGGGAGGCGATGCTGTGCAGTATATCCGTCTTCTTGAAGGGAACGATACACTCCACCCACGAAGAAGTGCCGATGTAGAGGTGTCCCTGGAAATCCTTTACCGCGCCTGAACCAACCAGGGCCGACTGGTGATCCGGCGAACCGGAGTACACCTTTACGTCCTTCCCCAGCCCCAGCTTTTTAGCCACTGATGGAAGCAGTGTGCCCACCGTGTCGATAGAATGAATCATGCGGGGCAGTTTTTCCCTGTCAATGCCAAGCTTTGATATGAGGGAATCATCATAGTTCATGTTGTTGATATTCTTTGCGTTTGTTACCCAGAAGAGGGTCATAGCATCATAGGAGGCAAGAAATTCACCGGTGAGTTTCAGGTTGAAGTAGTCTTTGCTGCTGAGAAACCTGTATGTCTTTTCGTAAATATCCGGCCTTTCATTTTTAAGGTAGAGGACATGGGCGATGTCATCTTTTCCTGATAATCCCGGTCCTCCCCCGGTTTTGCGTATCCAGTTCAGTATGCGGCTGAGGCCGTAGCCGTCAATGTTGATAATGCCCCGCATGAATTTCTGCACATGGGGAGCGCCCCGTGAGTCCATCCAGGTGAGTGAATTCATCAGTTCGTCTCCGTTCCTGTCAACGGCCACCGTGCTTGAGAATGTGCTTGATACGCAAATTGCCCTGATCAACGCGGGGGAAACGCTTCCCCTTGCCATAAGTTTTCTTGCAGCCCTGGTAAAAGCGTTCCACCAGTCACGGGGGTCTTGTTCGGCCCCGCCACCGGGAAGAAAATGAATTGGTGTCGGCTCATTCTGAAAATCGGCAACCTTCCCGAATATTGAAACCAGTGCCACCTTGCATCCCGATGTTCCATGATCAATGGCCAGCACGTGGGGTATTTTTTTTGATCCCATCCCGTCCTCCTGGATTTGTATGTAAAGTCCCCTCCCGGGGGGAGGAGACTTTCCGGTTTACAGGTCTATGATGCTGATGTTGCCCTCGCCGTCTATCTGCTCAACAAGGAATCCCTCGAAGGCCCCTTCTTTTTGTGATGACTCATCCGCCTTCATTATCTCGGGCAGCAGGTTGATGAACTCGCCGGCGTCGATACATGCCTCCGGCGGCATCACGCCGTTTTTGCGTACCATCCCCTGCTGCATGGCGATGGCGCCCATGGCCGCGGGTATGCCGGTTCCTTCACCAAGTGCCTGGCTGGTGGATGCCATGTGAAACCGGTATTCCATGTATCCCCCGTTTTTCTCCCCCTTGGCGATGACAGTTACACAGCCCCGTTGGGCACCGAAACCGGTTTCTTTCAGTATCCTGTCCCTTTCCCGTATGATGTAGGCTATGGAGAAGTCATAAGGCCTGATGCTCTGACCCTTCACGTTAACGGGCTCCTTGTCCTGCAGTCCCAGTGCGCATATGTCCCTGATGAGATTATAGTAGGGCTCTGGAAGAACGCTTCCCTTGTTGGTTACGTGTTTCAGGGGAATGTACTTCGGTATGGTGATCTGTTCCGGGTGGGGATAGGGATAGAGCAGGGTTTCTCCCACCTGGGGGAAGGTAAATCTCTCCCTGAGGGCGATCCCGTCCTCCTCAAAATACTTGACGTGCTGCAGCTTGCCGTCAAGGAACATGGGGATGTCAATTGACATGCAGTGGAAGCGATGCTCGATAACACCCTCTCCCTCGACGGCTTCACCCCCATGGGTGTGAAAGATGTCGATCTCGTCAACACGGTCAAGAAGGCTGTCGGCTGCAAGCCGGGCCAGTATGTTAGTGACACCGGGTGAGCTGCCCATGCCGATGAGGGCCTTGACCCCCTTTTCTTTTGCCCTGTCGTCCCAGTCAAGTATCTCCAGGGTGACGTCTACGTCGTCGCACACGTCCACGTAATTGATGCCGGCCTCAAGCACCACCTCAAGTATGGGTTTTACCGTTGAATAAAAGGGACCCACGCAATTGAGCACCACGTCACTTCCCTGTATCACCTTGCTGATGCTCTTTGGGTCATACGCGTCAAAGAAAGCGGCGGTAGTGCCGTTACCCAGTTCGGCCGCCATGTGTTCGGCTTTTTCGCTGTTGTAATCGGCGATCACCACGTCTGAAAAGGCCGGATGCCCAACCAGTGTTCTCACAGCCACGCTGCCCACCGCCCCGCATCCTCCAAGTACTGTTACTTTTGCCATAATGCCAACCTCGCTTAATAATTTAACATTGTTAAGTTTAACAAAGTTAAATTATAATGGGTGAGCTGTCAACAAAAAAAATTTTATGGGTGGGGAGACGGTGACGGGGGTCGGGGGAAGTTCACCCGTCACTCTTCACTCATCACTCGTATCTCGTATCTCTGTGTCTACGCGGTAATGCGAACGGTATCTTCTGTGTTCTCTATGCCTTCGTGATCCTGTGTGACTCCGTTCAGGCCGAAGAGGTCATCCAGCACGGCATCCCAGGTGTATGACTGGGCGTTTGCATGGCTTTCTTCACGTATTGCCATGTACTGTTCCGGTTTCTTTTCTATCATGTCAAGATAACGTGTTATGGCTGTTACCCATTCTTCAAGGTTGCCGTTTGCGGCAATTGTTCCTGTCTGCCCGTCGATGATGATTTCCCGGGGGCCACCAATGTCAGAGACCACGGCGGGCAGGCCGCAGCCCTGGGCCTCCAGTACCACCATGCCGAACGTGTCGGTGATGCTGGGAAACACAAACAGGTCAGCCCCTGAATATATTTGCGGAAGCGTCTCGCGGGGCAGTCTTCCGGTGAAGTAGAGTCCTTCCTCTGTTTCGTGTTTTTTCCGGAATTCTTTGTAATATGGCCCGTCACCGGCAAAGATGGTATTTACCCGGTATCCACGTGTGGTTATTTCGCGGTGTATGTCCACGATGAAATCGATGCTCTTGTCCTGTGACATGCGTCCCGCATACAACAGGTTAATACCCTCGTCAATGTTGCAGAGTTCCCTGAGGGTGTCTTTTCCTTCAGGCTTGAATGTGAACATTTTTTCGTCTATAGCCTTCTTGAAGTGTACCATTGCTGTTCTGTCAAAACCCCTCGATTCAAGGAGATCCATGTATTCAATTGTGGGGACCGCAATGGTATCCATCGAGGTGTAAAACCACTTTGTAAATGCTTCCACCATGCTGCTTATCCCCGAATCATCAACCAGCCTGGATACCTGCATGGTGAAGTCGGTATGATAGACCCCGGTACATTTTACCTGTAGCAGTCGTGCCACCAGCAGTCCCAGTAATCCTATAGGTCCCGGTGTGGATATGTATATCTCGTCGGGCTCGTATTCAGAAAGGTCCTTTATGGCTTTCAACACCGAGGGAATACGCATGGTGAGGCTCTCGTAATATGGCAGGGGAAATGAGTATAGTGATTCAAGATTTATTGTTCCAGGTGGCATCTCAACGGGAACATTTTCCGGTACCGAGGTGACCAGTCGTATGTCCCTGTTCCGATGATATGCTACCCAGCCTGTCTCGTTTATGGTGGCAGCCACCCCGTTGAGGTCTCCCAGTGTATCGGTGAACCAGAGTATCTTTTTTTTGTTGTCATCCAGGTCGGGAAGGTACTGCTTCTCAAGTTGTGCCATGAGTTCACGCCCCTGGTACATATGGCTCAGGGTGGTGAAGAAGGGAAGGGAAAGAAATATTCCGGGGAGGGACGAGGATACGCTTTTGATGATGCCCTCCAGGTTGCCCCTCTTCACGTTTTTCTCAA
>CAZVRB010000016.1:33465-42523 GCA_964629365.1 uncultured Leptospiraceae bacterium | reverse complement strand
ACCTGGCCGAAGAAGCAGCCCGAAAGCAGCAGCAGGACAGGCAGAAGACACAAGACATGGACAACGTAAAAGGCCTGCTCGGCCTTGCCTGGCTTGGCCTTGGCGGCATACTGGGGAGCGCCTGGGTATGACACGAGGCGCGGGTTTATAAATAGAAATCCAGCGGGTGAGATGCTCGCTGACTCCCTTATTCCCATACGTGCATAATTCTTTTTTATCTTCAATATAAAAAAATACATTGACGCTGTACTAATATATTGGTACAGATGTTTATAATAAAAGATGAGGTCAATATTATGACTACCAAACCAACCTCAACCTACGACCGCATCATGAATGACAAAAAAAGAAAAACAAGATTCGATAAGGAATACACTGAATTCCTGGTGAATGAATTCATTCTTGAAGCAATGGAAGAGAATCATATTTCAGTAAGAAAGCTTGCAGAAAAAGCAGATGTGTCACCAGCAGTGATCCAGCGGATCAGGTCTGGCGAGTCATCTAATATAACCCTGAAAAAATTGAGCAGCATTGCATCGGTACTTGGATACAGGATAAGCTTTGAGAAAGTGGAAAAATAAGTAGTAACAATAGTAAGTCACAATATTTTTCCAGAGTGACTGAGTATTATGGGCAACCATAGCCCCCCCCCACGTCCACACTTTTAACTTGACACACATAACAATAAAATCTACATAAACAAAACATCTTCACATGTTACTCCTAATGTTAACATACAGAAATAAAGGAGAAAAGAGCCGACCAGAACATTAACCACCAAAAACATGAAAGATGAAGAGATCATATTAAAAAAATTACGGAGAGTTCTTATGACAGAGACAAAAGTCTTATCCAAGATGGCAGACGACCAGTCACCTTTTTCAAATCCCTTCAGCATGGGAGTATTGGGCCTGGCAGTGGCAAGTTTCGCCCTGGCACCGGTGCTTTTGGGATGGGCGGGCGACGGAACAGCCGCCTTTATACCATGGGCAATCATGTTTGGCGGCTTCGCACAGCTTCTGGGTGGAATGATCGATTTCAGAAACAAGAGCATACTGGGAGCAACAGCCCTCAGCATGTATGGACTGCTCTGGATAGCGCTGGGTATTGAGTATATACTGCACGGCATAGGCTGGCCGGCTTCGTCAATAATCGGCGGAAGTGTAGACGTGATGCTGCTCTTGATGTCGCTGGGGTTTACCTATGGATTCGCCTCAACCAACCGTGTAACATTCTGGATACTGGTAGAGATCGACTTCGCCTTTCTTGGACTGGCACTGGTAAAACTGGGAGCATTCACACCCGGCATGACCGGCACCGTGAAAACTATGCTGGGCATACTGGTGTATGCGCTGGGGCTCACCTCGGTGTACGCGGCAACGGCCTTCCTGCTGAATACACATTACAATAAACAGGTATTGCCAATGGGAAAAGCATTGATTTCCAGGTAAAAAAGTAATATGCACACCGGGGATAATGCCCTGTCCCCTCAGGGTCAACGGGCAGGGCATTATCCTGGTGAAAAATAAACAGTAAAAATAAAAAACGACTTGCAAGAAAAACAAATCAATACGAAAGTGTTCACCACTAAATAAAGAACAAATCTGTAAAAATATTTCTAACGCATAGCGGTTTCTGTGTTTCTTTCCTAAAAACACATGACAAAATTATAACTCACCGGAGGTCGGCATGAGATACCTGGCGATATGTGTGTGCAGTATTCTGCTTATGACGGCATCCCTGGCCGCACAACAAGGGGACGAAACAAGTAACAAGCACTTTATTCTGGAGGTTAATCCACTGTCACATATTCTTGGCTTTGGTGGCACGGTTAACGGGTCGTTACTTTATAAGGGTTTTTCATTGAATGCAGAGTATCAGACAATAGGTGGCCCTTATTCAACCGTGGATTACTTACCATTTGATCTTGATGGGTATGGTATAAACGGAAGTATAGGCTGGTATCCACAATACGATGAAAATGGGTACAGCAATACCGCATTTCTGGAACTGGGGGCTGGTTACCTCGAAATGGATTATACATTTGGGAGTGATGATGAATTTGAAGAAGAGGAAGATTTATTCCACATAAAGGCTTTCGGACCAATGGCCAAAGTAGGAGTCCGCTTTATCCTGGGAGTTGTAACAATAAGTGGAGCGATAAACGGTCACCTGTACCTGGCCAATGTAGATGCAGAAAACGAGGAAGATGAAGGTGGAATCTATTCCAACAGTGTGTTTATGACCTATAACCTTATGTTGTCGTTTGGAATAGCCATATAAATAATAAGGCTTGTGTTTTCATATAATGTTGATAGTTGATCTCGTTTCACGATGATAACTATAAAAAAATATCAAATATTCCGGAGGGAATACATGAAGAGAAAGGTTCTTGTCGCACTAGTTGCAGTATCGGTTGTATTTTTCATGGTTGGTTGTCTCACTACTCCCACACCCAAGGGTATCATCTACACAGGGTGCAAGGGGCCGGTATATGGCACAGCCAATGCCAGTGGTTCAAAGATGGGAACATCAAAAGCACAGTCACTGCTTGGTCTTGTTGCATGGGGCGATGCCAGTGTGAATGCTGCGGCTAAGGGCGCAGGTATCAAAAAGATCCAGCATGTTGATTACAAGGAATTTTCACTTCTTGGAATCTATGTATCGTATGAAACACAGGTCTATGGTGAATAACAGCAAATCATTACGCAATGGGAAGGTAGTATGAGAAAATTAATAATAATACTGTCTACCGTTCTGCTTATGGGAGCTGTTATGCTGCTCAGCGGCTGTTCTTCAGCATCGCCAAAGCGGCCAACACCCGTAGCTTCTCATCCCTATATTAATTTTACAACAACAAAAGGGCCATGTCCTGTATCCGGCGCTTCAAACCACGAGTCATTGAAGGTGGGACGAGCACAGGCGCAGGGGTTTTTGTGTCTTTTTGCCTGGGGTGATGCCAGCATCAACAAGGCCATGGAGAACGGTAACATTACCAAGGTGCATCACGTGGATTACGAGTACAACAGGTACTCCTGCTTCTTACCGTTTTATGAAGGATACACTGTAATAGTGTACGGTGAATAGAGGAATTGATTTATATGTACAGTTGAAGAATAATTCCCGTTCCAAAAGGACGGGAATTGTTTTATACCCATGTCAACAATAATACCCTTCAATACGACAAAACACCCCTTCGGGGTCCCAGCACGGCGGCACACCATGTACCATCCGGATTCGGCAACTGAAGGGCTCAATGCCGTGTTCACTGAAGAACCCGGCCGCCCACCGGTTTTCTTCGGGTATCACCGTTGTCTTTCCTGAAAAAGAGTGCTTGAATCCAAGAAGAGACTTTCCCGCCACGGGGTGGGTGGCGACAACAGGTTCATCACCAATACCGGGCAGGTAAAAGCCGGAGATTTCCCCGTCCTTTCTGTATACGTATGCCCCGTGCAGGTGCCCGTTCAGCATTTCACCACGGTCTTCACCGGTTACCTGCCGGTCAAGCTGCAGTATAACCTGCAGTTCATCATTTCGGACAGGGGTGATATTGCCGGTGGGCGAAAAGGGGAGGGGGACGTCATTCCTGTAATAACAGAACATGCCATCTTCAACAAACCCCAACCGGGCATAAAGCCCCCGTCCCGCCTCGGTGGCCATGAGAAGGCATGAAGGACATTCCATCTCGTGGGATACCTCAAGCAGCCTTTCAGTAACAGCCGATCCAATTCCATTTTCCCTGTATTCAGGACGCACTATAATATTGCTGAGCCAGCTGGTGCCATTGTTGAAAAGAATGCTCCCGGTACCCGCGATCACCTCATCATGCACTACCTTGATCGCATAAAACCATGGCTGGTGGTAAAACCTTTTCATGAAAGAGACAATATCAAACTCCCAGTCTCGGGGCGGCATATCTGAAAGCAAAGGGATATCCGCATATTCAAGGTCTTCAATAGTATACTGTATCTTAGTGTTCATAGTAAATAATATAGCACAAAAAATATTCACCACAGGGGCACAGTGACGGGTGACGGGTGACGAGTGACGGGTCGCACAACGGCACCGCGGATGTTACCTGAATACTTAATTATTCATAGGGCTGAAATGGATGTTTCGCACTGATACGCTCACCCGTCACCCGTCACCGCATCTCTGTGGTGAGAAAAAAAATGCAACCGTTTGGTGGTTTTATTGTTGTAGTAGTAAGACTGGTCTTATATTTATGTATAACAACATACAAGGGGTTATTTATGCGAAATATTATACCAACGCTGAGAGGAACGCTTACTGTTATACTGGTTTCGTTGAATACCATGTTCTGGGTTCCCATTCTATTCTTTTTCACTTTTCTGAAAATAGTTATCCCGATAAAGAGAGTACGTGTGGGGTTTAACTGGTTCCTGGACAGGATTGCCAACACGTGGATATTGTTCAACAATATCGGTATAAAACTTACCCGGCGAATCAGGTGGGACGTGAATGGTGTTGAAGGGCTTGAAAAAAACAAGTGGTACCTGGTGATATCCAATCATCAATCCTGGACTGACATCGTGGTATTGCAGAAGATATTTCTGGGTAAGATCCCGTTTCTGAAATTCTTTCTGAAAAAGGAACTCATGTGGGTGCCCCTGCTTGGTCCATCATGGTGGGCACTGGATTTTCCTTTCATGAAGCGCTACTCAAAAGAGCTGCTTGAAAAGAAACCACACCTGAAGGGTATGGACATAGAGATAACAAAGCGGGCATGCGCCAAGTTCAAGTATATTCCAGTTTCCATCATGAACTTCGTCGAGGGCACACGGTTTACCCGGCAAAAGCATGACAAACAGGAATCTCCCTATCGCAATCTTCTGCGTCCCAAGTCGGGGGGTATCGGCTTCGTATTTTCAACCATGGGTGAACAGCTTTCAAGCATAGTCAACGTGACTATCGTGTATCCGGGTGGGCCCTATTCATTCTGGGATTTTTTATGCGGGCGCGTAACCGAGATACTGGTAGACGTTGAAGAGCTGCCGGTAACTGAAAACCTGGTGGGGGATTACGTAAACGATCCCGTGTACCGAGACTTTTTTCAGAAATGGGTGAACGGCCTCTGGCAGGAGAAGGACGAGAAGATTGACCAGATGCTGGGCAGAAAAAAATCCCAGGGATCACCTTCACCCTACATGTCTCGTGAAAACGTAGACGTTGAAGCACCAGAGATCAACTGATCAGAATGTAAAAGATACGGCAAAATTGTGCCGCCTGTAATGAAGTGGCTCCGGGTCGTCGAATGGCCAGTTATGGTTATCGTAGTCGAAGTTGTACCACCAGGTCATGAGGGCCACTTCATATAGGGCGGCAACCACCTTGAAGGCCCTGGTCTTTACGAATGAGCGGGGCAGCACCTTTGAAAGCACGTAAATAGGAACAAACCCCCCAACGCTCACTATGACAGCGTTTGACATGGCGTGCAGCACGTAGAAATCCTGGTCAACGCTTACCAGGTCATAGGTATACCTGAATCCCAGGAAATCAAAAGTCTGCAGTTCAAACCCGAACTCGTGGGTACGGCAATACTGGGTTTCCTTGTTCTGTCCCCCTATCTCTGTGAGGGTGTTTCCTCCCATCTGGTTGAAGGTGGTTCTGTCAACGTCAAGACGGGCCCCGCCCATCTTGCCTCCCACCAGTCCTGATAAAGTGGCAAAGTCATCTTCAAGCAGGTGGATTATGCTGTAGCCCCCGAGGAAGAATCCCCGTATAGAAGCTGTTGTATCACCGCTGATTGAATAGTCCTGTTCTGTTTCATTTTTTAACTGTATATAATCAACATTGTAATTCAGGAGAAGTAACCGCTCGTCATCGTACTGCAGGTCTTTAAGTATGTTTTCGCCAAGGGGTATCCTGGTGTAACGGAGGCCAAGGTCAAGTGAATACCCGGCCTTTCCCATCTCGTAGTATTCAGTGGCTTCTTCCAGTGGTTGTGCATAGCTTCCTGAACCGGCAAGGTAAAGACCGGCGAATACTGTGCCTGTTGTGTTAGCGACAATTATAATTGCAAGGAGCAGTAATTTACAGGTTGCTTTCATCTCTTCCTCCATGGTATTGCGAAAGGGCAGTTGCATATAAAAAAGGACGGCCCCTGAAGGGCCGTTTTGTAATTGTACCTGTAAATGATTTATTCCGTCAACAATCTTTACATGCGTGCTTCCATTTCCTCGATCTCTTCGCAAATCTGGTTATAGCGCTTTTCGTCGATAGGGTAAAAGGCCAGCACTACCGCTCCGGCGATGAAAATAAAAGCCGGAATGGGACCAACAAGAAGCCGTATACTCAGCATGGAGTCGACGCTCTGGGTGGTTTCAGGTATATACTGCCCAAGGGTGAGCACCAGGCCGGTGATGCCCATGGCAATGGCCTGGCCTATCTTTATACCGAAGGTCCAGATGCCGTAGAAAGCCCCTTCCTTCCGTTCGCCGGTTCGGAGGTAGTCGTATTCAACCGCGTCGGGGACGATAGCATATGGCATGGCGTAGGTAAAGCCCATCCCAATACCCGAGAGTACCATCACACCCAGGGAAAAAGAGGGCGGGTAAAGGTGCCCGAAAAAGAATATGATCATGATACCAATTGCCATGATGATCATGCCAAGCTGGTAGATGATCTTCTTCCCGTACTTCTTCGCACCGACGATGCTTACCGGGATGAAGACCATCGCTGTTACCAGCAGTATCAGCATGGCAGGGGTGGTCATTCCCTCGGCATTGTGGATGTACTTGAAGTAATAGATGATGATGCCGCTGACGATGGTGAGAGCGGTAATGTGTATGGTATATGTTGCCAGTATGAGCAGGTAGGGCTTGTTGCCAAATACGCCGAAATAGGTTTTGAAAAAACCAACCGTGGGCATGGTCTTCTGGTGTCCCGGCTCACGCACAGTGAAAAATGTAATAAGGGCGGTTACCAGCATGATAAAACCGAAAAATGCCCCCATTGCAGAAAATCCGATATTCTTGTCCGGGAAGAGACCCACGATGGGAAGTGCCGCACCCGCACCAAGAAGGGTGCCGATGACGGCAAACCCGAAACGGTACCCGTTCAGAGATGAACGCTCGTGGTAGTCCTGTGTCAGTTCGGGCGTCAGGGAATTGTAGGGTATATTTACCGCCGTGTAGGAGGTGCACAGTAGACAGAAAGCAATGGCAGCCCAGGCGAAAAGCGCGCCCTGGGACATGGTGCCTGGATTGGTAAACATGACGAACATCATTCCGAAAAGGGGAAAAGATCCCCAGAATATCCACGGCCTTCGACGGCCCCATCTGCTTTTTGTTCTGTCGGACAGGAACCCCGCCATGGGGTCGGTCACCGCGTCCCATACCTTGCCGATCATGATGGCGGCCCCCGCCAGGCCTGCGGCGAGGCCAACCGTATCGGTTAAATAATTCATAAGCAGAAAAGCAAGAATTGTAAAAAAGAGATTTCCCCCAAGGTCGCAAACCCCGTACCCCAGTTTCACCTTGACGGGCAGTTTTCCATTGTTTTCCATAGTAACCCCTGTTCTAAGTTAGTATCCCGCAATGGTACCTGCAGCGGGACCTGCTGTCAGTCATATTTTCCTGCTTCCCTGGGCTTATACATCTCCGGGTCGTAATCATGGGTAAACTCTTTTCCCAGGAAAGGATCACTCGTTTCTTTCATGTGTTCTTTCAGTAGGGCACGCATTTTCTGCAGCTCATTTTTATAATCCGGATCACCCACTAGGTTGCGCTGCTCGTTGGGGTCTTTCTTCAGGTCGTAGAGTTCTTCTTCAACCCGTGGTTTCTGCCATGGCTGGTTGGGCAGTTCGCATACCTTCTGAGCCCATTCCATGTGGGCGCACTGGTCGAGCCCCTTGGCGATATCGGAGTAATTGTGAATGTACTTGAACCGGTCAGTACGCACCGCCCTGGTGGGGAGATAATGCACGTGATAGGTCATCTCCATGAACACCGCCTCGCGTAACTTGTCGCATGAACCTGAAAAAGCCGGCACCAGGGACCTGCCCTGCATGTTATAGCTGGACGGGATTGCCACCCCTGCAGACTCAAGAAGGGTAGGCATAATATCGATGGTATTTGCAAGTCCCCTGCATGTCTTCCCGGCCGGGATCTTTTTGGGCCAGCGCATGAGCAGCGGTGTGCCGGTTCCACGGTCATACAATGTCATCTTGTTGCCGGGGAAGGGTGGACCGTTGTCGCTCATGAATACCACCATGGTGTTCTCTGCCAGTCCCAGGTTGTCCAGTTCTTTTAAGATGTCGCCGATGATGGCGTCCATCTCCATGGTCTGACTGTAGAACTTTGCCACCTCTTCCCTGATCTCGGGCCAGTTGGGCAACGTCCAGTAATCTGGAACATTCACTTTCTTCGGGTCAACGGGGAAGTCGGGTGAGAACTGGAACTCACCGAAATCATCCCTGTGATTCTGCAGAAAGTTTATCTCGATATAAAAACGGTTGTCCTTATTGCGTTTAATGTAGTCGTTGATTTTCTTCGCGTTCTTGATCTTCCATGTCTTTGGCAGCATGCCGCTGAGGCGTTCGTTGTAGCCGTACCAGCCCGTGGGAAGATAGGGAGAAGGGTGCCATTTGCCTATAAGGGCGGTATTGTAGCCGGCATCAGCAAGCATCTCCGGAAGGGTGGCATGGAATGGAGAGAGTGACTTTGTCTTGTAGATGTGGGTAAGCCCTGTTACCCCGTTGGTATGGGGGTACTGCCCGGTGATGAGGCTTGCCCTGCTGGGGGCGCAGCTTGAGGCCACCACGAAGGCACGGGTAAACTTCAGTCCTTCTTTTGCCAGCCTGTCGATGTTAGGGGTGCTGATCTCCCTGTTACCGTAGCAGCCAAGATCTTTCCAGCCAAGATCGTCGGCGGTGATAAGTATGATGTTGGGTTTATCAGGATCGGTAGAGAAGCTCTTTGAACAGCCAGTGCTGGCAATAAAGGACGTACCCACGGCAGCCGTTCCCGCCATAACAGCACTTTTCCCCAGGAACTTCCTCCTTGTGTATTTCTTTTTCTCGTCCATGTAACCTCCA
>CAZVRB010000016.1:31878-33365 GCA_964629365.1 uncultured Leptospiraceae bacterium | reverse complement strand
CCCTGTATGAGGGCCATCTCCAGGCGTTTCTTACCTTTAAGTATGGCTGCCCAGGTGCCGGCGGGTACGGTGATGGTCATCACCGGGTCTTTCGGCAGTTCATCCTTTACAAGCTCAGGCTTCCCGTCCTTCAGCAAAAGTGAATATTCCTGTGTACCCACGGTGCCGTCTGCATCAAGCACCAGCCCGATGCTGGTGGTCCACCCCTGTGCTTTCTCTTCACGGAAGCGTTCCATCAGTCCCCCGGTGAGCTCTTCGGCTTCACCGGCATAACGGGAAAGGTCACGGGTGAACAATGACATGATGGATTTTTTGGAGGTAAAGGGGTTCTTTTTGATCTCGGCCCGTCGTTTTTTCCATGCATGGATAGAAGGGAATGCCCGGTCAAGTTCTTCAAGGTATACCGCTCTTCGGATCTGGTTGGATCGCTGAATGGCAAGGTCGAATCGAAGCAGTTCACGTCCTTCATCACCGCTGAAGAAGGGGGGCTCTTCACCCCGTATGGCCCGGATAAAATTGTTGGTTGATTCAACGAAGCCGGTTGCCCAGTCGCAGGGGATGTCGCCGTAATTTTTCCATTTTTTACCGTCATATACTCTAACTGCGGGTTTCTCTATAAGGTGGCCGGTGCATCGCTGCACGATGATGATTCCCTTCGTGCCGGTTATCTCGAACCACTCGTCGTTGGCGTAATACTCCGAGGGTATCTCCATATCGCTGGCGTTGGCGTAATCGCAGATGCCGTACCGGTAGTTACCCAGGCCCTTCCACATGATGGTGGCAGGCACGTCCACCACCCCGTCAAGTGTGTCTATCCAGCTGCAGACTTTTTCCACGCGGCCCTGCAGGTACATGGCCACCGCCCACAGGTGATGCCCGTGGTCGAAGGTGCTCAGGGGCCTGCCCTCCATGCCTTCCCGGATACGCCATTCCCAGGCCTTCGCGGAGACGGGCCAGCCTCCCTGTCCCATAATGAACTTAATACGCATGTTGCGCGGTTCACCTATCTGGCCGCTGTCGATGATCTTTTTCGCGGTCATCACCGGGGGGTACCACACGTAGTTGTCGAATAACTTGAGTATCTTTGAAGAATTATATTTTTGTTGTGCCTTGAGAATAAGGTCGGCGCTTTTCAGGGTGTTTGCCATGGGCTTCTGCAGGGAGATATGCTTGCCTGCCTTCGCAGCCGCGATGGCCATCTCTTCGTGCAAAAAGGTTGGGGACAGCACCTCGATGGCGTCGATCTGTGGATCTGCAAGCATCTCGTTGTAATCCAGGTAGGTCTTTTCCACCTTCCACTGCTTTTTGCGCTGCTTCAGCAGTTCTGTATCGGTATCGCATATGGCGTATAACCTGGCCTGCCTGTTCTTAACATAGCCATTGTAATGAAGATCCGATATCCGTCCACAGCCTATAAAGCCAACATTAATTTTCTGCATGTTTCTCTCCCTGGTTATTATTACCACAGAGGCACTGAGATACAGAGG
>CAZVRB010000016.1:0-31778 GCA_964629365.1 uncultured Leptospiraceae bacterium | reverse complement strand
AGCCCTATCCTGTGATGCTCTGCCTGAACCCGCTGGCACCAGTTGCCCACGTTCCAGTCGCCGAACACACCCATGCCTCCCAGTTCATCGTCACCGCAGTACACGGGGACGTGAATTACCGAGAGGCCTTCGTGGGCGAAGGCCGACTGGAGTGCGGCAGTAAACTCTTCAGCAGTGAACCCGCCGAAGAAGGCTTTTGCACCGGTTACAGATTCTGCCATTTTAACGTAGTCTACTTCAACCCCGTCCCATGTTTTAAACTTCTTGCCATACTGGGCTTCCTGCAGCCCGCTGATGGCGGCCATGTGCCGGTTGTCGAATATGATAACGCATCCACGTGCGTCGTGCTCCACCCCGTCGATGAGTACCTGCGGGTTCATCATGAAACTGCCGTCACCGCTGAAGGCAACAGTGTAGGGGACGTCGTCCCTCATGGCACTGGCAAATACTGATGAAACCGCAAGCCCCATGTAGGATGCCCCCGTGTCACTGAAGGTCTGGTTTTCGTTCTCGTCCTCAACGATCTGGAAACCGTTGGCCTGTACGTCACCGGCATCGAATATCTTCACTGCACCCTTCTTGTCTGCCATCTCGCATGCGAGCTTTATGGCAACAGGCTGGGTGAGCACTTCGCGGTTCCAGCCCGAATCAAAAAGTGGTGCGCACTGGTAACGTTCCCGCTTAAAGTCTTCCCATTCCTTTCTCTTCTGGAAGATGGCCTTTGCCCATGATGAGGTGCCGTCAGCTTCTTTGAAGCCGCTCCTGTTGAGATGGCTGATCCACCTGCGCAGGTTGGCAACCGCATCACCGGTAATGGCGATGGTGTTGTTGTAGTGGCCCGCATGGTAGGGGTCGGTGTTGAAATTGATGATGGTGCGGGCATTCTTCCAGGCGGTACCCGAGCAGTCCCACTGGCATACCGCCCTGCCGCCGATAACGATCACCAGGTCGGCCTCGTTCATGGCGTAGTTGCCGGAAATCGATCCCTTGGATCCCCCCACCGTCATGTTGCGGGGCTGGGAGTAGGGGACAATACCGCTGCTTGATGCCCCTTCAACGATGGCCGCATCAAGAAGCTTTGCCAGCTGCACTATCTCTTTACCGGCGCCCCGTGCGCCGTTGCCAATTTTAATAGTGATTCGACTGGCATTGTTTACGGCATCGGTTGCTGCCGCATATGCTGCTGCATCTTCACTCACCGGTGCCGGCTGGGTGAAGGGGCCAGGAAGCTCAAGCAGGTTGCAGTCCTCGATTATCCTGGGTTGCACGTTCATTGGTGCCAGTAAAAAGAATGGGCCGGAAAAGCCTTTCTTGCCGGTGTGTACCGCCCCCCTTCGCAGGGCGGTGAATATTGACTTCGGCTCATAAAGAGAATAGGCATTCCCCATGGTGCTGCACATTTTAAGGAAGAGACCCTGCTCGTTACGTGGTATCTGCTGCATGTTGAAGCCCTCATCGTGGGTGGTCTCATCTCCGTAAATATGGTATATGCCCAGGCCGTTTGAGGCACTCGCCAGAGAACCGGCGAATGCGTGCATGGCTCCCGGCCCGATGGAGGTTACCACCGCCGGTGTCTCGCCGGTGAGGCGTTTGAGGGTGGTAGCGGCGTGGGCGGCCGCCGTTTCGTGCCGCACGTTGAAGGTGCGCACCAGTCCTTCTGCCTCGTATTCCCTGAGTACCTCTGCCAGGTCGGTGGAGCCGTGACCGAACACCCCCACGAACTTCGTTACCCCCTGGTTGTACAGCCCCAGCACCAGTGCCTCCGAAACGGAGATGTTTTGAAACTGCGCCAGTTCCCCCGATTCAACGGCCTTTCGTATGGTCTTGTATTTTGCCAGTATCTTTGCCCTGTCTGTTCTTGTACTCATTCTATTGCCTCGTTTATTCAAATCATATCCCCCTCCCGTCAAGGGAGGGGGAATTAATAATAACTAGTCCAAACGCTTCCTTCTGATCTCTCCCCAGTCTGCCATGGCGCTTGCGGCTGCTACCCATTGTGCTACGTCAGGGAATACGGGGATGCCGGTTTCGCGGATGGCATCGGACATTTTTTCAGTGTACGGGCCTCCCACGGCGCAGCAAATTATGGGTTTCTTCCTTATATTATTCAGTTCGCTAAGCCGTTCAACGATGCTTTCATCAAGGGGGGTGTCCTGGAAGACGAAAAAAGGCATGATGATGTCCACGTTTTCGTCTTCCAGCAGGGTGTTGATGACATACTGGTAGTCTGCCGCCGTGGCAGAACCGGTGACGTCCACCGGGTTCTCAACGATGTAAAAGAAACTGAAATGTTCCTTCA
The DNA here is from genome assembly GCA_964629365.1 of uncultured Leptospiraceae bacterium. GTDB lineage: Bacteria > Spirochaetota > UBA4802 > UBA4802 > UB4802 > M55B154. The sequence goes on along the minus strand of CAZVRB010000016.1, from coordinate 29,479 downwards.
TGGAGGCAACCGAGTTACGTGCCAGGGTGGCAAGCTTTAGTCCCTTCTGCTGGAAATGATCCATGGCGTTTACCATGGGGCCCGCCCCGTTGGATACCATGGCCACACGATTTCCCCCGGGAACCGGCTGGGTTGCCAGGGCCTCGCTTGCGGCGTAAAGCTCATGAAAACTGTCGGTAAGTATAATATCATTCTGTTTGAACACACCTTCATACACCTGGTAACTGCCGCCGTATGCCCCGGTATGGGATACCGACGCTTTCGCCGACTGGCTTGTGCGGCCCGTCTTGAAGACCACCACCGGCTTTCCGGCCCCGATGGCCCGGTCTGCGGCTGCGAGGAACTTCCTCCCGTCCCCCAGCCCCTCAATGTAGCTTCCTATGACGGATGTGGCCTGATCTTCTGCCATGTGGGCTGTCAGGTCGCCTTCGTCAACGTCAACCCGGTTGCCGTAACTCACCATGCGGCTTACCCCTGCAATGCGGGCCTCTTCAAGAAATGCGCATCCCCATGTGCCGCTCTGGGTGATAAAGCCCATGTTCCCGGATGGTGGGCGAAGCAGGCGCTGGTGGCTGTGAAAGAAGGAATCGAAGCGGCTGTTGCCGTCGTATGAGCCGATGCAGTTGGGGCCGATGAGGCGTATATTGTATTCCCGGGATTTGCGGGAGATCTCTTGTTCCAGGTTGGCCCGCTCACCGCCAAGTTCTTTCCCCCCGCCGGACACGATAAGGGCGTTGTGTATGCCAAGGCGATGCATGTTGTCCATTATATCCGGCATGCGGTTCAGGTCGACTACCACTACCACCAGTTCAGGTGTTTCTGGAAGCGAGTCAAGGTCTGGATAGCAGGGTACACCCATGAGTTCTTCCCGGTTTGGGTTGATGGGAAAGACCCTGCCATTGAACTGATGGTTTACCAGTGAATCCATGATGACGTTGCCGATCTTGCCTTCACCAGCCGAAGCGCCGATGACCGCCACCGACGCGGGGTTGAAGAAATGCTCCATGTATTGCGTTCGGGGCGTTTCGCCGGATACAGCATTTTCCCGAACGGTTTCGGCTGGCATCATCTTGGCATCGGCAACGGTAACCCCGTCGGGACGGGCGATGATGGGGTTGAAGTCAACCGACTGGTAGAAGGGGGAGGCGTCCATGCCGAACCTGCAGATACCGTGAATGGCAGACACCAGCCCGTCCATGTCTACCGGCTCTGACCCCCTGAAGCCCGCAAGCAGTTTCCATCCTTTCAACGATTGCAGCATCCTGCGGATATGGTCAGGTTCAACGGGCAGCATGGCAAATTGTACATCATCCAGAAGGTTTGCCATGGTGCCTCCCATGCCCAGCATGAGAACGGGGCCGAATGTGTCATCGTGCTGAAGACCGGCGATGATCTCTATGCCCGCAGGGGCCTGTGCCTCAACCAGTACTCCGAGATAACCGGCATCATCCCTGGCTGAGAATGACTGCTGGATAGTGCTGAATGCCTTGGTGAGTTCGTGGGAATTTTGTATGTTCAGCAGCACACCGCCCTCGTCCGACTTGTGGAGCAGCCGGTTGGAAAGCACCTTGCACACTACCGGGTATCCCGTGTTTTCTGCGGCCAGTGCTGCCTCTTCGGGGGTTTTTGCCACGGCTGATACGGGTACCTGGATGTCATACTGTTGAAGGAGGTTCTTCAGGTCACTCTCGGGTATTACCGTCCCCCCCCTTTCTTTTGTAGAGGAGTACATGGTGCGTATCCGTTTGATGGCAGATGCATTCATAGTGTTACTCTCCTGCTTTCTTCGCTGCTTCGATGTTTGCCAGTATATAATCAGTATTCACCGGGGGCACAAATACGCAGGCTATCTGCAGTATGGTATCTCCGGTGTTAAGGGTTTTATGTTTCAACCCGGGTGGGGCGTACATGGCGGTCCCGGGAGTTATCTCGTACTCCTGGTCTCCAAGCCAGGCCTTGCCGTGACCGGATATAAATATCATGAGTTCACCCCCCGCGTCGTGGGCGTGAAAGTCGGTACATCCCCCGTTGGGTGCAAGTTCGGATATAAGAAATGTGAAATCATGTACCTCCGGGTGGGTCTGGGGGGACATGGCAATTTTCAGATCCCGTTCGAATGGCTTATCCACGTGTGCTGCTGTTATATCGCTTAATTTTATAAATGGCATGTGTCCTCCTTGTCTCTATTGCGTATTATGAAAATGAATTGTGTAATTGTCAACAATATTTCACAAAAATTCGTCTCATTAATAATAACAAGAAAAAACTGGAAAAGCATTGAAAATGTCTTGCCAGTAATATGTACTGATGGTACATATTATACCGTTAGCAAGTCACCTTGTACATGGAAAGGCGGAGGATGTAATGCGATCACTTTATGTTATTATTACCTGTATCATGTTGCTGTTGCTTCCGGGGCTGACATCTTTCACGGCAGCTGGAAGTCAGAAAATCAATGTACCCCTTGATACAACCCTTCTTGAAAAGGGTGACCTGCAGGTTTTTGAATTCAAACAGCCTGCAGGCAAGCGGGTTATAGGGGTAATACTCATCGATGCCCCCCCTGCGAAGGTTTGGAAGGTGACAAAAAACTGGGCGCGGGTGCCTGAATATTCTTCAAGTGTAAAGTATTATAAAACCGTTCACCTGGTTGGCAGGAGCAGCGGAACAACAGAAAAGCTTATTGAAGGAAAAATGAAGGTGGCATTCCTTTCAATTGTGTACACGCTGGATGTTCTCTTTGACGATAATGCAATGCATCAGAAATGGCGGCTGCTCACTGAAAATGAGCGGTCTGAATACAGCAAAAACAATATTAACCTGAAAGAGAACGATTCTAAAATTAAAAGAATTGACGGCTTCGGCTATGTTGAGGCATATGATAATGGTACCCGGTCGTTGTATTATTACGCGCCCGCGGTTGAGGTTTCTGTACCGGTCCCCGCCTTCGTGGAACGGGCCCTGGTTAAAAGCAGTCTTCATGATTTCATGAAAGGGGTAAAAAGGGCTGCCGAGGCAGGAAAATGACCGGGCTAAGAAACACATATCATAATGATCCCGGTAAGAGGTGGCAATGGCATCTCCAACAATTCAGTCTCTTGACAGGGGGCTTGAGATACTATCGATAATCGCCAGGTCAGGGAGTCCCATGTCCCTTAACGACATAGCCGGGCATTTTGCCATCGACAGGTCATCGGTTTTCAGGCTTATCAACACACTGGTTCAAAAAGGATTTGTGCAGCAGGACGAGGAGACCAAGAGATATTCTCTCGGTTACAAGGTCCTGGAGCTGTCAGGATTCTTCAATGAAATTTCAAACATCGAAAGATTGATACGCCCCATACTGAAGCGGGTGGTATCCGTTACCCATCAGAATACACACCTGGCGGTGATTGATGGCCAGGAAGTGGTGTTTTTGGCAGTGGAACAGCCCAGGGACAGGGTTACCCTGAACCTGTCGGTTGGCAACAGGGAGCCGCTGATCGCTACCGCCCTGGGAAAGGCCATGCTGGCATTCGCGGATGAAGATGAACTGGCCAGTGTAATGGACAGGGCAAATTTTATCAAGTACACTGAAAATACTATTGAAACCCCTGAAAAACTGAAAGAAGTGCTGAAACATGTTCGCATAAACCGGGTTGCCTATGACAACGAGGAATACAAGCCGGGTATCGTCTGCGTGGCTGCCCCGGTGCTTGATCACCGTCAACATGCCCTGTATTCGATCGGCATATCCGGTCCTACCGACTTGATTAGACCTCACTGGGAAGAATACAGCAGGATAGTTCGGGATGCCGGCATGGAGGCCTCCGGTCTGCTTGGCGGCCCCGTGTTATCTGAAAAATAAAAGGTTATTATTTATCGAGTATATCCTTACCCTGCATTTGGGGCTTGCAGGGCAATATACATCATAATGAAGAAAATGATAATTCCTTCCACGCAACGCAGGTTTCTTGTGGCATTGTGTGCCACCAGTTTTTCCTGATAGCCTGGTTATCATAACCGATTGTAGTTTATTTCTGCAATTTGCACAAGTATAAAATGAAATCACCTGGTGAATCAAAATAATGAACAATCAATTCAAAATGTTCTTGCATTATTCAAGACAACATTTAGGAATTGCCAGAGAGTTTTTTCTTTATATATATAAAATACGTGCAAAAGAGTATGAGCATGGCGAAATATTGTACATTACCATCATGCATAGTGGCCGTCGTGTTGTGTATATGTGCTGTTTCAATGGTGGCGTGCAAGAAGAGTTCTTCGTTGTCATATGAAGAACAGAAGAAACTATTGTCCAATACCTCCATAAATACCAGGATCAAAAAACTTGAAAGCAGCCTGGAATCGGTGAAAGATGAAAACAAAAAAACTTCTCTTTTGACCGATATCGCGGTTCTTCAACTTGAAAAAGGTGACATCAAATCAGCAATGGAATCTTCTTCCAGGGCTGTTGAGATATCAGAAGATGATTTCAGGGCCCTGTATGTCCAGGGAAAGTCTTCCCTCATGGCGGGAAGCTATTCAAGATCACTTGAGCGTTTGTCACGCTCTATTAAAGCCAACGAATCTTTCGCGCCGGCACATTTTGAGATGGGAAACGTGTATTATAAACGTGGTGATTATGGCAATGCCATCAGAAAGTACGACAGGGCTCTTGAACTGGATAAAAAAAACCTTGATACCATGAATAACCTTGCCGTTGTATGTGCATCCGCGGGCAGGTTCAAACGGGCGGAGAAGTTACTTCAACGGGTAATTGAACTGCAAAATGACAATGCCACGGCACACAGAAATCTTGGTATTTTATATGATACCCATCTTGAAAATCCCAGGAGGGCCATAACCCATTATAAAAGATATCTTGCCATCGTACCGGGTGCTTCTGATAGAAACCTGGTAGAACTTTGGATCAGCAGGGTGGAGGGGGCGAATAAATGAAATTCACCCTGAAAACTGTATTCATGGCAATATGCAGTATAGCAACCGGATTGATCCTCTGGGCTACTGTTCCTTTTAATATGGCGATATCATCTTTTGAAAATGTGACTGTGGAAAATACTGATGAAACAACCGGGAAGCAATTAGCCCTTCGCATTGAGGAGAAATTAAAAGATTCAACGGGTGTACAGCTCAGGGCCTCTGGTGCTGTAGAAAAATATATCAAAATGCTGGAATTGTCCCAGGCGGGTGTGATCAGCCCTTCGGTTGTAGATTCACGGCGTAGTATTCTTGATGTTGATCATATTTCAGTGGGCTCCATTGCCAGGATAGGATCAATGTATGAAATCGATTCACGCCTTGTGAACGTGAATAACTGGGAAATCGAATATGCCTGCGGCTTCACTACCGGCAGTATCGATTACGCGGTAGAATCCATACTGGAAAAATACAGAAATCACCTGGCATCTATTAAGGCAGATCAAGATGAAGACAAGAAGGAACCAGCCAGGGTAACCGTGTACAGGTTCAGGGAAAGCAATGAAAATGCCCTCGCACGGGGTTATGGAAATGTTCTGTCTGAAATTATCAACAGTGAACTTGGATCCCGTAAGGGCCTGGCAACAGTTGAACGGAAATATTCAAAATCATTAATAAATGAAAAAGTATTACGCATGACCGGTGTTGTAGAGAATGACAACTCTACGTCATTGTTCAACAACAGGCGTATTCAGTATGAATTGACCGGTGAGTTGCGGGTATTTGATGACTTGATCTGTATTCGCTATACCCTTCGGGATACTGCTTCCGGGATGTGTGTGCTGCCGGGTTATCATGAAATATCAAGCCCCCGCTACCTGCGTCCGCTGGCGGCTTCAATAGCTTCAGACCTCGCGGGGGTGATATCCAATGAAGCCGGGGTACTACAAATAAAATGTAAAGAAAAGTCAATTAATGTCATACTGGATGGTGAACCACTGGGGAACGTTCGAAAATTGCGCCTTGGGAAAGGGAACTACCAGTTAAAGGTTGCCAAACCCGGATTCAGTAATTTTGAGAAAACGGTTGTCATAAAACCCGGTTCTACTGTTGCAATACCAGTTGCCCTCAAAGGCGGTTCCAATGCCGGGCAAAAGGATGAAGGAGATGAGGATTCATCTATGTGGAAACCAGAATGGGAAAAGAGGGTGTGGAAGGCCCAGGAGACCCCGGACCAGTAATTGCGCCCTGATGAATATAAAAAAGTACACTAAAACTACCAGGAGGATGTACATGTTTGTTAAAAGTAAGCAGTGGGTGTTGGCAATACTATGTTTCCTGCTCGTCATACTTCTTGCGGGATGTGTAGGCTATTCACCGAGATCAGATTTTGAACTGGTTGAAGGTGAAAAAAAAATAAACAAGGGTACAATCGCAGTTATTGCCGGTAGCGGCAGTGAGGTTGATATCAAGCTGGCACATGAAATTACCAGGCAATTAACAGAAAATACAAATCTAACCGTATTCAGCCAGGAAGAACTGAATAAAAGGATGCCCCAGTATCCAATGTTTTTCATGAAAAGCCAGGAATCAGAAACTGATCAATGGTCTATCAGGCCAAGTTATCTTTCAGAAGAAAACAAGAAATCATTGAAGAAAATTCAGGAAAAACTGGGGGCTGAATATATCCTTCTGGCATGGGCGGAAGGGATTAGTTACTGGGAAAATGGTGTTTCCGAGAGTTGTATATTCAGTTTTATCAGCGGTAAGAAATGTAAACTGTCTGTTCCATGCCGCGTGGTAAAATATCCCGAGAACAGGGTAATCGCCTCGTATAATTACAAGGATCGTTATTATTCTTCATCATTATATTCTTTCAACCAGGTTATTGACAAGTTCCTGGTGAAGGCTTCCAGGCAAATTTCAGAACAGTTTACAACCGTGGTTCTTGATGAATCGATGTTGATCAATACAGGTGAGAAGTAGGAGGGCAAATCGTATGCGAATTAAAAGTGGTATATTTATACTGGTAATAATGTTTTCATTTGTGTCATGTGTGTCATATTTTAATCTTAAAAAAGAAATAGCCGACGCAGAAGGAAGTGAGATTGCGGTGATATCCGGGATAAACAATGAGCCGAATCTTTCTTTTGCCATGATGTTGACCGCGTCGCTGCAAAAACACAGCAAGCTTAAGGTTATGTCACAGAAAAAGATAGCAGAATCAATAGAGTATTATCCATTTCGTATCGAAGGTCCCTGGAAGTTCGCCTACGTGGATATCGAACCAGACTTAGAAAGAGTGAATCTTGAAAAGATAAAGGAAATCCAGAAACGCCTGGGGGTCAAATACCTCTACGTGATATGGACACCTGTAGAAACATCATATACTCTTCAGAATACAGGGAATGTGTATGAGTTGCACACAATTTCACAACTTTATGAATTTCCCGATGGTGAGCCCATTGGAGGAAGTAAATTTGTAATCGCAAAGCATCCCGGTATGTTCTCCAGTATGGGCAAATCAAAGAGAGATGTTATGATGTATTATGCTGATAATGTAGCAAAAGAAATATCTGAACAGATGAAGGTTATTAAGGGCGGTAATTTATAAAAGAAATAATAACGCGTTTGCCAGCGCGTGAGAAATAAATGACACGAACAGGCTCTTCCGGTACCATGCCAGGGCACAGAATATTCCCCCGCTTCCGCAATACACCAGGAAGGTGGGAAAACTGTCGGGCATGTGTACCGAGGCGAAGAGCAGTGATGATACCACCCCCATAAAGACGTACCCGTATTGCTCCCCTGGCCTGAGAAACATAAGATACCTGAAAAAAAGTTCTTCGGTGGCGGGACCAATTGTAATCGCCATAACAGCATAAAAAATGGTTATACCGGACATCCCCGCTGATGCTGTTGTGCCGGTTGCATATGGCGGCAGAAGCAGCATGAAGGCAAGTGCGATAAACGGTGCAGTCGCCGTGGCCAGAACCAGGTCGACGATGATCTGCCGGGATGGAATGAAAAGCCTGGCAGGGGATACACCGTAATGGGCGTATAGAAATTCTGCAAGATACGGGAAAAGAACCAGGTGCATCCCACCATTTGCCAGGATAAGCTCCATGAATCCAATGGTGGCATCTGTGCCCCATCCTTTTGCAAGTGATATAACAAAAGCACCAAGCATCAGCAATGCCATGATGGTGCCGCTGGCAATAAGACCCGTTGTGATTCGGGATTCCCTTGCCTGCTGTATGTCCCGCATCCTGCCGTTGAACTCCTCAAAAATTTCCTTTTGAACTGCAGGGGACAGTGAGTCAACCAGCCCGAGATGATGGTTCAGCCGTTTTACGTGTTTTTCCGGAAGCCTGTTCTGGACAATGGTTTTTGTGATTCCCGGAAGAATGCTGAAGATACAGGCGGCCTTTATGTTGGGATGTATACTTTTCATGAGTTTGTTACCCTGCGGCATCTTCATAAATACTTCAAGTATTCTTTATATTCATTCAATATTATTAAAAAAATTTGTGCGGGAGCCACGTGAGCGGGCAACAATTTACATTTTCTTCATATTTGCTTCAGCAAAATACAACATGCAGGTGGTTAATTATACATAAAGGAAATGTATAGAAGAAGTGAGTGTTAACGATGAAAAGAGAAATGAAGTTTGATCAGAAATTCCGCAAAGAGATACTCAGGGAACTTGATTCATTCCTGACTCAACAGGAAAATCGATTCCCCGAAGAAGACATCCTCAGGGTGGATTTGCACTGTCATGATTACAACAGTGATGAGCCCGACGAGTTGATGGGCAGAATTTTAAGTCTTCCTGAGACCTGGCAAAAAAGTGAAGACCTGGTGAAGGTGTTGAGTAGTCATGGTTGTGACACCTTTACAGTTACAAATCACAATAATGCCCGTTCATGTCATGAATTACGGGAGAAGGGGGTGGACGTAATAACAGGGGCGGAATTCAGCTGTACCGTGCCTGATTACCAGGTTGGCATACATGTGCTTGCATACGGGTTTACCCCGGCACAGGAGAAAGACCTCTATAAACTGCGGTCTGATATATACAAGTTTCAAAAGTATACCCGTGAAAATGATATACCTACCATCTGGGCGCATCCCCTCTATCATTATAAGGGTAAGGGTATGCCTTCCATGGAATTTTTTGAGAAAATGGCGCTTGTGTTTGAGCGATTTGAGGTTATCAACGGCCAGCGTGATACCTGGCAGAATATGCTTGTTAAGGTCTGGGTAGAGAGCCTCACCCCGGGCAAAATAAATGAATTGTCTGAAAAGTTCAAGGTACCACCAGACAGGTACTGCCGTGATCCCTATAAAAAATCAATGGCGGGTGGTTCTGACAGCCATATGGGTATATTCGCGGGGCTGACAGGAACGCAACTTTATGTACCTGATCTGAAAGAAAAACTGAAGATAATGAGTCGTTCCAAGCTTGCCCTTGAAGCTATAAAGAATGGTGATATGGCACCTTTTGGATCACATAATGATAGTGAAAAGATGACTGTTACTTTTCTGGATTACTTTTGCCAGGTGCCCACCCATCTGAAAGATCCGGGTCTGTTACGGATGTTGCTGCACAAGGGTGACGCGGTACAGAAACTCTGGGCTTTCGGCATCGTAAATGGATTTGCAGAAATAACACGTCATAAGATCACCATGAAATTTTTGAAGCTTTTTCATGAATGTTTTACCGGTAATGTTCCGGGGCTTAAGACACGCATGATGGTGCCCAGGCATTACAGGCCTGTATTCAGGGAAGCCATACGAATGGCTGAAACAAGGCGTGATGATCCTCACCGTACGGTAGAGACTTTTGATAATTCAATTTTCATGATTTATTCTCACCTGGCAGAATTGCTGGTTTCACGGATTACTGATAAGCTGGAAAAGTTTAGCCAGGAAAATGATTTAGAAAATATCAATTTAAACGAGGTAATTGAACATCTGGAACTTCCCGGCATACTGAGAACATACATGGATTCGTCTTCCGGTAAATCTGGCAACGGTGTGAACTCAGTGCAGCTCTCAGAGTTTCTTGATGGGTTGCCATTTCCCAGTCTAGCCTCATCTGTTATCGTGGGTGCCTCATACGCAAGCGCAAAGGTGTTATATAATAACAGGCCATTGTTAAACAGTTTCGCCGATCACCTTGGTAAATTACGCCATCCTCAAAGAACATTATGGCTTACAGATACACTGGAGGATGGTAACGGGGTTGCCATGGTGTTGCGTTCAATGCTTGATGAGATACAGAAACGTGACCTGCCCATAGACCTGATGGTCTGCAGCAGCACCCTTGAACCTGAGGATCATCTTGTGGTTGTCCGTCCCATGGCAGAATTTACGCTACCCTTCTATGAACACCAACCTGTCCGGATTCCCAATATCCTGGAAATCCACAAACTTTTCAAAGAGGGGGAATATGATCGTATTATCAGTTCTACAGAGGGGCCGATGGGTTTCATATCTCTTTTCCTTAAATCAGCATATTCTGTGCCGGCACATTTCTACGTGCATACCGACTGGATGATGTTCGCGCGGAAAGTCCTTAACTTCGATCAGCCTAATCTCAGTAGAATGCGCAGGCTGTTGCGGGTCTTCTACAGGGGCTTTGACAGTTTATTCGTGCTCAATACGGATCAGCAAAAGTGGCTCACCAGCAGTGCCATGGGTTTTTCAAAGTCTAAAGTTCACCTGACTGCTCATTGGGCCGAAGAATTTTTCAAGCCGAAGAAGGTAAGCAAACATAAAATATTCGGCACTACCAACGGTGACGTGGTTCTGCTGTTCGCCGGCAGGGTGAGCGAGGAAAAAGGGGTTATGGAGCTTCCGGCTATTTACAATAAGATTAAGGAAGAGTATCCTGATGTAAAGATTGCGGTGGCAGGAAAGGGGCCGGCGGAAAAGGCCCTGAAGGAAGCCATGCCTGATGGAATCTATTTAGGATGGGTGGATCACGATAAACTGCCGGAAATATATTCCGCTGCTGATTTGCTGCTGCTTCCATCTAAATTTGATACATTCGGATGCGTAGTTCTTGAAGCATTAAGCTGCGGCTTGCCGGTAACCGCATATAAGACAAAAGGGCCCAGGGATATCATCAAGGAAGGGAAGAGTGGATACCTGGTGAAGAGCCGACAGGAGTTGATACAGTCTGTGCTGGATTACCTGTCAAATGAAAAGAAACAGGCAGCGTTCCGCAAGTCCGCCCTCGAGCGGGCGGCCCAGTATGATTCAAATGTAATAATAAACCAGTTCATAAAAGACGTGGAGATGGTCTATCCTGTACAATGATGAATAAAGACTGGTGCTGGTGGAAACATGGTGTTATATACCAGGTATATCCCCGCAGTTTTTATGATTCCAACGGTGACGGAATTGGAGACATCCGGGGTATAATCCATAAACTTGACTATATTCATAGTCTTGGAGTGGATGCTATATGGCTTTCTCCAATTAACACATCCCCCATGTATGATTTCGGTTATGATATCGTAGATTATCGTGGAATAGATCCCCTTTTCGGGACATTAAAAGATTTTGAAAACCTGGTAGATGAAGCCCACGAAAGAAATATCAGGATTATTATGGATATGGTGTTGAATCATACCTCTCATCTTCATAGCTGGTTCATTGAGTCGCGCATGTCCCGTAATAATCCTAAGAGAGACTGGTATATATGGCGGGACGGTAAAAAAGATAACCCTCCAAATAACTGGAAATCCGCATTCGGGGGTAGTGCCTGGGAATATGATCAAAAAACAGGGCAATACTACCTTCACTCGTTTTTAAAAGAACAGCCTGATGTAAACTGGCGAAATGAAGAATTAAAGTCGGCAATGTTCAACGAGATGAGATACTGGCTGGACAAAGGTGTAGACGGGTTTCGGCTTGACGTAGTTAACTGGTTTGTCAAGGACAGGCATTTCAGAAACAATCCCCCTTCGTTGCGTCCTCATCAGTTTTTAAAGATCAGGTATGATCGAAACAGGGGTAGCTCCCACCGAATATTCAGGGAACTTCGCACCATGCTTGACACCTATGATGACCGCATGGCAGTGGGTGAGGTATTTACCATGCCCCCGGGGGATCCAAAACTGTCAGCAAGCTACCTGGGTAATGGTGATGATGAATTACACCTGGCTTTTGATTTCTCCCTTATGTACCGCTGGTGGAATGCTTCACAGGTATATAAATGTATACGGAACTGGTATGCCCAGTTGCCTTATAAAGGCTGGCCCTGTAATGTATTATCCAATCATGATCAGCCCCGCAGTATAAGCAGGTTTGGAGGAGGACCCGGGGCTGAGAAAAGGGCCAGGGTTGCTGCAGTGCTGTTGCTTACCCTTCATGGCGCATGTTTTATTTATTATGGTGAAGAAATAGGGATGAAGAATGTAAAGATCAGACGAAAGGACATAGTCGATCCACTGGGGAAAAAGTACTGGCCCATCTTTGGCGGGCGTGATCCGGCACGGACCCCCATGCAATGGTCTGGTGAACCCAACGCCGGATTTTCCAATGGTGCAGTCTGGTTGCCCATAAGCGTGGATTTTCAGCGGATAAATGTGAATACCCAGGATAATGACAGGTACTCAATTCTAAATGTGTACAGGGAACTCATTTCCCTGCGTAGAAAAAAAAAGCCATTGCACAAGGGGATGTGGAAACCACGAATCAAAGGGAAACGAGGAGTTCTGGCTTACAGCAGGATATATAATGACGAAGAGATATTTATTGCTCTAAATTTTACTGGAAAACGAAAAAAAATATCGATTCACCACCATGGGCAGTGGAAAGTTATTTTTTCAACACATAAGTTTAGAAATGCTCATTTTGTTAATTTGCATATGGAACTTGCTCCCCATGAGGCGACAATAGTTGAGAAGATTGGTGACCTTTAAATAAAACCCCTTTTTTTCTTGATAATATGCCCTTTTATGCTTCACTTGTACGATTCACCTGCTATAATTTAACTACATTATAAATTTGCCCTAAAAAATATATAGCCGGTATAATTAGCAGAAGAAAAAAGATGGCTGAACAGATAAAAACAATCTCCGATCGAAACATGTTCGAAAAGGTTTTCTATACCTTTTTTCATAATAATAATAAGGTATATCTGAAAACCAAAAGTGGTGATCTTCGCATCACTTTTTTCGGCTATGCTGATGGAATTGCTGCATTTAAGATCCCCTACGTGAAAAATATGCCTGAAACCTGTATTATTACTACCCGTTTTAAACAATACACCGTGCACGGTTTTTTCAAGTTGAGCGGCAAGGATGAGGATAACATGTACCTGTTTCATCCTGTGAAATTCCAGATGATGTCAATCGCGAGAAAAGAGGGACGATATTCTTTTGAAGAAGCAGATGATTCTAAGCAGGTGTTATACGTGGTCAATCTTATCTCAGATTTCATTATTTCCAATTCACTTGCCCTTGCTCCCAAAAAAGTAGACCAGGTGAAAGAAACATTGAAGTTCGACCTTTCAAAGCAGTTTCAGCATGTGAAAATATATTTTATCAACGAGGGCATGTCAGACGCCAGGATGAAGTACTTTTATGAAAATCCTATACCCATTTTTATACCGGATCTCAATGCTCCACCATCTTCCCAGGTTGAAAAATCATTTAACAGTTTCATTAATAATATATATTCCAAGGATTATTACCTTCAGAACAGGAAAAATCTAGTCTCAGAAATATCCGTCCCCATACTTTATAAGGGGAAAATACCCTATGGATATATTCAGATAAACGGCGAAAAGGTTATGACCGAAGCGGTGGTAACCATTATAAAACGGATGGCAATAATTGCCGAGGAGCTGTTCAAGAAGAATAACATATTTTATGTTGAAAAAGACCGGCTGCTTGTATCTGATGTGTCCTATAGCGGCATGGGGGTAGTCTTTCGTGACAGGAAATATATACGTTCATTCAAAGAGAACAGCTATATTTATTATGATATTCTGCTACCCGAAAACAAGAAAGCCTCCATGCTTTCAATTGTAAGAAACATTGAGTTGATGGAAAACAAGATCATCAAGGTCGGGTTTGCTATAAAGGATGTTGACGCGTTGTCGGAAGTGTATTACCAGGAATTTCTTGAATCTATTGGTCTCAGCCAGTAAAAACTCTCCACGACATGTATAAACTTGTATAAGGCTCTGACCCTTATCCCCTTATTATCATACTTTAAAACATAACAGCCATCCTCTTGAGATAGGCCTCCTCGTAAAATAGAAACTGCTTCACCTGCTCTGCAAAGCTGCTACCCAGGCTGGTAAAAAAGCTGTGCCGCACAATTTTTACCGGGCTTTTGAACGTTTCATCAAGGTAACATTTGATACTGCTGTAGGTGCAATCGCGTGGATCGCTGACAAATTTCATGCGGACAGGGTTGAACGCCAGGTACCACAACAACCACATCAAGTAATCAAGGGGGTTATCTGCAAATTCAATCACTTCGTCCTTAAACCGCTCATTCCAGAAGGGACCAGTTCTATCATGCAGCTTATTGTAACGTTCCGCGTACCGTGCCTTGATATATTGAATGATACGTGAGATGGAAGCTTCTCCTTCAATAGTTTGAATGATGAAATGGAAGTGATTGTGCATTATCTGGTAGCCGATGAAGTTGAAATTATACTTTTCCTGGGCATCAACCATTACCTGTATGAACATCCTGGCGGCATTCTTTTTGTGCAGCAACGCCCTTTTCTCAATGCATCGAGAGAATACGTGATGGGTAATTCCCTGCACTTGTGTCCGTTGTGGTCTTGGCATAGGTTCCTCCGTCAATTGTTGTGATAGTTAAGTCATAGGTCTCTATATAGCTATACGCTTGAAAATGGGTGGTCGTAAAAAAAATGGCTAAAAAGTGAGAAAAAAAGGAGGGGTCAGAGCAAAAAGTTTAAGAAATGGCAGATAACTGGTTTTCTGGATACTAGAACAGGTGAAAACACGCTTCAGTTGTGTAATCCATTCACCAACAGTGACTGACGGAACTGATTATACAGAAAAGGGGTCAGAGCCTTAAGAAGCATCGAACGAAAAAGGTATAGGGGTCAGAGCCTCACAACAAAATCATCCACAAAAACCACACCCCCCCTCACAACACACCACCACCCCAAATAATTCCTTATGAACTGAAAAAAAACTACCGATACAGGTAATGAAGAACCAGCAGGATGCGAACCAAAAGTCCATGGAGGGAATATGATGACACCGGTTATGGCTCTGAAAAAAATACTGGAGAAGGAAGTATCCATCTACCGGGAAGTGTTGCGCCTTGAAGAAGAAAAAGGCGAATCCATCATCAACAGGGACGGCAAGCAGCTTGAAGCGGTTACCCGGGAACAGGAGAACCTTCTGAAAAGTATTGGTTCACTGGAAGAAGAACGGATAACAGTAATAAAAGAATATTCCCGACAGAATCATCTTGAAGACCTGGGCAGGCCCGTAACGTTGAAAGACGTGGTAGCCCTGATGGACGAAGATTCTGCCCACACCCTGATGGGGCTTGGACTTCAACTGAAGAGAAAACTGCAAAAGCTTGGCAGGATGCATGAAACCAACCAGGTGCTGATCCAGGATAATCTTGAATTTTTTAATCTACTGATCTCCGGCCTGAAAGATGCTGTGGCCATTGACGATGGGTATGGACCCGGCGGAGATGGCAAGCAAAAGGTTGCCGGTTCGTTGATGTTTAATAAGACTGTATAACGAGGGAAGCCATGAATTCCACTTTTATGGGACTTGAAATAGGAAAGAGGGGGCTGATGACACATCAGCAGGCCCTGCACGTCACGGGACACAATATATCCAACGCGGCAAACGAGGAGTATACCAGGCAGCGGGTGGTGATCACATCAGCCGATCCACTGTATGTTCCCGCGCTGAACCGTGCAGAACGACCGGGTAATATCGGCCAGGGAGCGCAGGTCGCCTCCATAGAGAGAATACGTGACGCCTTTATTGACGATAGAATCGTGTCAGAAAAAAATACCATGGGATACTGGAAAACACGTGACCAGTTCATCTACCAGGTAGAGATGGTATACAACGAACCATCAGACCAGTCAATTCGAAGCAGGATGGATGCGTTGTGGCAGAGCTGGGAAGAACTATCCAAGTATCCAGAAGAACGATCCACCCGTGAGGTGGTACGTGAAAAGGCCGTAGCCCTGTCTAACGAGGTGAAGCATGTCTACAGGCAGCTGTATGATTTACGAGAGGACGCCAACCGGCAGGTAGCCGACCGGGTTAACCACATAAACATGTATGCCCGGGACATCAGGGACCTGAATGAGCGAATTCTCAAGTCCGAAGCCCTTGGAGACAATCCCAACGACCTGAAAGATAAGCGTGACGCACTCATCGAGAAATTATCAGAGATAGCAAATATCTCGGTGGGAAGAAGTGATAAGGACGAGTTGATCGTCTATATAGGTTCTGAGAATCTTGTGCAGGGTGAAGTGTTCAGGCCTGTCGAAGCGGTTGCCAACCCTGACAATAATGGCTATTACTCGGTACTATGGAAGGACACCGGCAAGCCTGTCCCGGTAAAAAGCGGTGAGCTGGCGGGTCTGCTCGAGGTAAGAGACCAGGTACTTCGTGAGAATATAAATGATCTCAATGCCTTCGCCATCAACCTTGCCGACCTGACAAACGAGATCCACCGGGATGGGTTCGGAAAGAACGGCGAAACCAACGTCAACTTTTTCAGGCATATCAATATCAGCGATAATGTAGAAGGAAATCATGACCTGAATAACGATGGCATAGACGACGTGACCGCCATCTTCAAGGTGTCCGGCGCCAACCAGCTTGATGCCTCCGCAGCTATCGGTATCAGCGGCACACTTACCTTCGTGCAGAATGACGAGAACCAGCTTGAGACGACCATCAATTACTATGATTCAGACTCGGTACTTGATGTGATAAAACGGATCAATGATTCCAAAATGGGTGTTGTAGCCTATCTCAATCATGATAACCAGTTGTCAATGAAAGCAACCATCGCAAAGGATTTTGATAACCGGAATTTCATGATACGCCACCTTGAAGATTCAGGTCAGCTCCTGGTGGGAATGGCGGGAATACTGAAGGAAAGCGGTCCGCAGGGAGCCTTCGATTACCGGCGCGTTGACGATATACGCAAACTGCTTCCATCAAGAGAACAGGTTACCATAACGCCTCAATACAACCCCGCCTCTCACCTGGGTATATCAGACGAGGTGGCGGCAAATATAGACAGTATAGCCGCCGCACAGGGAAAAGATATAGGGGGGACGGGGGACGTGAATACCACCAACGGGGTAGGTGATGGTTCAAATGCCCTCAGGTTGGCCGCCATGCGGCAAAAAAACGCCATGGTAGACAACAATGCCACTTTTAGTGAGTTCTATACTTCTATTATATCCCGAATAGGAACACAGGGCGAAGAGGCAAAAGACAGAATAGAAAACCAGGAAACACTTCTTAAAAATCTTTCCAATCTCCGGGAATCCATATCCGGGGTCAACCTGGACGAAGAGATGGCCAACATGGTGAAATTTCAGCACGGGTACAACGCGTCAGCCCGGGTAATCAAGATGGTAAACGAGATGCTTGAGACAATAGTAAGGCTGGGGGTATAAGTCATGCAACGAGTTACAAACCAGATGATAAACAACACGATGACACACAATCTAAACCGTAACCAGCAGCAGATGGATAAAATACAGGACTCACTGGCAACGGGTAAAAACGTTCGAATGCCCCGTGACAATCCAATATCAACCACCAACCAGATGCTGTACAGAACAAGGCTTACAGAGATTGAACAGTATATATCCAATATTGATGAATCGGGGTCACGGTTAAGTGAGATCGATACTAACCTGCAGTCAGCTACACGAATATTTCAGCGATTGCGGGTTCTGGCGGTACAGGGCGCCAATGGAATTTACAGCTCTTTCGAGAGAAAAGAAGCAGCTGCCACGGAGATTAACCAGCTTCTCGAAGAGCTGGTTAACATAGCCAATGCAAGGGGAGCAACGGGCAAGCCCATATTCGGCGGACATCAGACAGGCAGTGAAGATATACCCAACCCCTTCGTGCCGGTGTACCAGACGTTGACTGCCGGTAACCAGGGTGATGCCATGATAGGGGTGCAGTACCGGGGAAACATAGGTGAAATCAAGCGTGAAGTATCAACCGGGCAGTACCTCCAGGTAAACGTCCCCGGCAACGAGGTGTTCTGGGCCACCAACCAGGTAGTTACGTCAAATCGTGATGCAACCGACTATGCCGCCACGTCCGGCCAGAAGATCAGGATAGATGGCACAGAGATTGCCGTTTCGCCGGGAGATACCCTGGACATACTTATTGACAAGATCAATAATGCCGGTTTGAGTGTGAGAGCCACCCAGGGGGCACGAAACAACATTATACTAGAAACAACAACCCCCCACCAGATATGGCTTGAAGACGTGGGGAGTGGGACGGTATTGCAGGACCTCGGGCTTGTAAACCCGGATTTTCCCCGGCCACCCAACAACGTAGACCCCACAGCCAGTGTTAATGGGATGTCAATATTTGAAATGGCGATTCAACTTCGTGATGACCTGGTACGTGGAGACCAGGAGCTTGTTGGCGGGCGTGACCTTGGATTGATCGACATGGCACTTGACAATGTGCTGCGGCACAACGCGTCAGTAGGGGCACGGCAAAACAGGGTTGAAGAGCTTGCAAAACGTTCAGAATATGCCAAAACAAACATAACTGAAATGCTGTCAAAAACTGAAGGAATAGACATACCTGAAACCATAATGAATTTCAGGTGGCTTGAGTCTGTGCACAATTACGCACTTGCGGTAGGTGCGAAAACTATCAAGCCAACCCTTATGGATTTCCTGAGGTAGGATTAGAATAATATACTTGAAAGAAGATGGATATTCTGAATAATTAGTATTAAAAAAGGAGAACGCACTTGGGTATTAAGGTAGTAACAAAACCGTTTGGTGAGATTGAAATTGAAGAGGCGCAGATAATCAATTTCCCCGAGGGAATATTCGGTTTTGATGACATTGATAAATTCGTTATACTGGATTCCCATGAAAAATCTCCATTCAAATGGCTGCAGGCCTGGAGTGAACCCGAACTGGCATTTGTTGTGATACGGCCACAGGATTTCCTGGTTGAATATGAGTTGATAGTGTCACAAAATGATATCGAATTTGTCGAAGCTGAAAGTGTGAATGAATTACTCGTGTATGCCATAGTGAGAATACCGTCAAATCCTTCAGAGATGACTGCAAATCTCCAGGGACCCATAATAATTAATCCAAAAAATAAAATGGGAAAACAGGCTATTTCGTTAAGTGAAAAGTATGGTGTACGTCATCGGATACTTGATGAGATTAAGACCACCAGGGACAAGGAATAAAGAATGCTTGTACTGGCACGAAAAATAAACGAAAGCATAATGATCGGTGATGATATTGAACTGGTGGTCATAGATATCAAGGGTGACCAGGTAAAACTTGGTATACGTGCGCCCAAGAATATAACGGTACATCGCAAGGAAATTTACGAAGAGATTCAGCAGGAAAACATAGCCGCACTGGGATCAGAGTTTAAACCAGAGACATTACGTGATCTCTCTGACTTTTTTACCCTTGAAAAGGATAAGACTGACGAAAAGAAGGATGACAGGGAATAGCAAGTGATCGACATTTTTTCCATTCAATATTTCACCCCATTGCTCATCGCGTTTTTCGTTATACTCCTTATCCGTGAATACGTATCATTCAGGAAAATACTTACCTTAAAATATTTAACCACTCCCCTGGTTACCTGCAGTATAATACTCACATGTCTCCTGGCATTAAATGTTCAGGGTATTCATTATTTTTCCTTCATGATAATGCTGGGGCTGCTGCTCTCACTTGTGGCTGATACATTATTGATGATCGAAGAGGTAAATCTTTTTTTGCAGGGGCTTGTATATTTCCTGTTTGCCCATGTGGCCTACGTAGCGGCTTTCTCTACAGGGTACGTTTTTTATACATGGAACATACTGCTGGCCCTGGCAATACTTGCCGGCGCCCTGTTGTATTACAGGGCAATATGGAAAGCAAGGGGTACACATTATATCCCCGCCCTGGTATACATGATCATCCTGGGCAGCATGTTATTTTTTGCAATTACAAGCCTTAATAACGGAATTAACCAGAGAGGACTGTTCCTTACCGTTGGTGCAATCTTTTTCGTGCTGTCTGATATCGTGCTTGGATATAACACGTTCATCCGTCCTATTCCCCATAGTACAGTGCTTACATGGTCATTATACGCTCCGGCTCAAATGTTTATTGCTATTTCATGCTATTATTGATACAGTAACATATTTATTTCAAGGCATGCAAACAGACTCCAGGAGGAAGTATAATGCGCTTATGCAGATACGCCGGTGTATGCATGGTTCTATGTATCCTTAGTGGATGCGGCCAGATAATATCGGGGGGGAGCGGTTCTTACGAAGGGCTTATCTCTGATGCCCGTAAAAACGTGATTCGTGCTGAATCTCTTGAAGACCCCACACAGCGTGAGAGACTTCTGAGCACGGCCAGTTCACAACTAAACCAGGCACGAAACCAGGCCGCAGAGAAACAAAAACCAACCGGAAAGCTATCCGAAGTATTTGCCTATTATCATTTCGTGGAAGGGAATTATGGTGAAGCGAAATCCAGCCTGCAAATGGCCCGTTCAGGCAATTATTCCGGCGTTTTTCTTGATGTGTTAGAGGTGCGGGTATTTCTGCGGGAGAAGGGGAAGTCATACGCAGGTGAGGCTGTTTCTGTCCTTGAAAAAATTGTGGCGAAAAACCCCCGTAATGCCATGGGACAACTGGCCCTTGGTGACAGCAGGTTTCTGCTTGGCAACTATGATGCTGCGGCGTCACATTTTAAGCAGGTACTGTTAATTAATACGGCCTACCAGGTAGAAGCCGCCGACAGGCTTGAAACACTCTCAGCCCTGAAATCATTAAAAATTGATATAAACCGCGTCAAGGATCTCACCCTTTCAAAAACAGTTCGCAGGGATGAGCTTGCCAATCTGCTTTACAATGTCTATAATGTATCCCGATACATACGATCGTCCCCTGGGCAGGCTGAAGAATTTGCTGATATTTCAAAATCCATATATGCTGATGAGATTGAAGGGCTTCGAAGAATGGGGCTGTTCTCATTTATAGAGGGAACGTCATTTTTCCCCTTTGAGATTGTAACCCGGCGGCACATGGCCATGGTAATAGAAGATTTCGTTGTACTTGCAACTGGTAACCAGGGGTATCGCAATAAGTATACTGGTGAGAAATCGTCCCCCATCAAGGACGTGGCGGTAAAAAGTGAATCTTATAACGCATTGCGGCTGGCAATGGAGAAGGGGATCATGGATCCTTCACTCAGTGGGGACATGTATCCGGATGATGCCATGAGCGGGTTACAGACCCTGCTCACACTGAAGAAAATGATACAAAATTACAGAAGGTAGCAATATGAAGCTGATATCCAGAAAAATTGTATCCTGTGGAATTATATTATACCTGGCAGTGATCACCGCTTTTATATTGCAGATCAATACGCAGGCACAGGAAGGTACTACGCCTGAGGCGAATAAAGATGCCGCCAATTCAGGTGCTGTGCTCTATAAAAACTATATATGGATTGAAGGTGAGAACGCCGTTACTACGAATTTCGCGAAAGAGAAAACATATAATTTTTTCTGCAGCGGAAACTACGCACTGCAGCTGGCAAGGAGTGCTGACCCGTCATCCGACAAGGGCTATTACGCAACCTATGTATTTTATGTGCCGGCGTCAAAGGAATACGATTTCTGGATGGGCTGCACCCCGCCTGGCTCACGGTACAGTCAGAAAGTAGGATACGCGTCCCCATTCGAATGGAAAATAGATGATGGCCGATTCAGAACCGCCTCTTCTGAAAACACTTACGTGAAAAATTTCTACGCCAATGGGGGTTTTTACTGGACTAAAATCTCATCGGGTACCCTTAACGCGGGTAAACATACCCTTACCCTGCGGGTAAACCAGAAGCGGTCAAGCGGTTGGGACTATTATTTCTACGTGGATGCTATTATGTTTATGCCCATGCATTCTGATTACCTTGTGCCAATGATGCCTTTCCCTGATGAAGCCCCGAAAAATTTTGATACACCGGGCAGGGGTATCTCTTTTAAGGAAGCATCCCATTACGAGTCCATAGTACGGAGAAACCCGGGAAACAGGGACGCGGTCTTTGACCTTCTTCAGGTTTACGGGTGGCTGTATGAATATAACAAGGCTGTTGATGTATGCAGAAATTACCTTAAACGGAACCCCAAAGATATCCAGATGCGGTTGTTGCTGGCAAGTAATCTTGCATGGTCTGATCGCCTGGATGGAGCTATAAAAGAATACAAGAATATCATAGCTATTGATAATAAAAATATCACCGCCAGGAAACTGCTTGCGGTACTTGCCGGATGGAACAACAGGTACGACGAGGCAATAAAAAATTACAGGGAAATCATAAGTATAGACCCCAAAAATATTGACGCCTACATCTCGCTTGCCACGCAGTATTCCTGGAAAGGGGATATGGACAGGGCGTTAGAGATATTTGAAAAGGCCGAGTCAATCGCCCCCAACAATATCGATGTGCTGTATAACATCAGTGACAATTATTACTGGGCAGGTAAAACATACAAGGCTATTGAGCATCTGAACAGGATAATCTCCATTGATGAAAAACAGATAGATGCCTATAGAAAACTTGCCAGGATATACATGGATAGCGGTGAGAATGATAAGGCGGAATCTGTACTGGATGACGCGAAAAAAATTGTGGCAATGTATCCACAGCTTTCATCATTTTCCCTGGATGTAAAGGGAGACCTGGAACGTGAAAGACGTGAAACAATAAATGAATATAAGGAATCCCTTGCGAAAGATCCCGGTAACGTTGAACTTAGAAAAAACCTCATCGATACATATCGATGGAACAAGATGGATGATGAGGCCATAGAAGAATATAATAATCTTCTCAGCATCAAGGTGTTGAAAGTAATAGAGGAAACTGATGAGAAGCTTCTTTCCCTGTACCTTGAAACACTGAAACTCGAATTGTATCGCCCCCTGCTTAATGATATTAGAAAAAGTGTTTCCCGGCTTGATGACAGGTATGATGACCTGAACGAAGAATACAGGAAGTCAGGCACACTTGACAAAGACGTATCTGCCAGACTAATAAGCCGGGATTTCGCGCAGATGAAGAAACTTGAAGAGAAGGTCAAAACTCTTGAAAAAGTTCTCTCACGATTTAATGATGTGTTGAGTACCTATAATAATGACGTGCAGAGCTATGTGACGCAGAAAAACGCATTGAACTGGGAATTCAGCTATGACAGGGTAATGGATATTGCAGAGAAATCCCTTGCATCAGAACCCGGCAATTTCAGGTACAGAAAAATTATCGGGTTGCTCAACCTGCTGAAAGAAAATATCGGCAGGGCAAGAGACGTCTATGGCGAGGTATACGCCCAGTCTCCGTCTATGGCTTTCCCGGTATATCCAATGCTGATGTCAGCCGATAAAGACTACGATTCATCAAAAAGTGTACTGAAAAAAGAAACCCAATCAGGCCAGATCCCTCCCCGCACCGTGAAAGAGATCACACGCATACTTGAACAGTATACATCACTCATGGAAAATGCCCAACCAGGGCCCGGTGAAACCACAACTGATGCCGGGATCATGGTGACGGCAATTGCCCGCGATTCTGAGAATATTCTTCAAAGACTTGGCGAAATTGAAAATGAGTGGGACACGAAAGCCGGCATCGCGTATAACAACATTCGCCAGGTACATGAAAAATCATTTCTGAATCTTGAGACCGAAAATGTCCCCATCTATGCGGAGATAGCAAATTATCATCTGAACAGGCAGTCACGATTGAAGGCCCTGAAGTATTACCGGTACATTCTTGAAGTACAGCCCCTGAACGTTGATATTAACTACAGGCTGGGAAACCTGAACGAAACGCTGGGATACTGGAAGTCCGCCATGGATAATTATGAAGTATGTATTGACAGCCAGCCCGATTTCGAGCAGGCCCGTGAGGCTCACTATCAACTTCAGAAGCAGTACGCACCAGAAGTCAGCAATACTTTCAAGTATTTCTCAGATAACATATCAACACGCTTCAGCGATACCCTTGAAGGCAGGTATTACCTGAATGACTGGCTAACCCTTACTGCCGGTTACAGGTATATGAAACTCAGTGATTCAGGGGGTATCACCAGTACGGGGCAGGAATACTATCCGTCGGAAGGTTCAGCCCAGGTGCATACAGGTTTCGTGAAAACCGAGTTCAATATAATACCCCTCGCCACAAGCATATACCTGCAGGGGTCAGGCAACATGTATTCGGGCTCAGTTGATTACGGTAACGTACTATACGATTCTACCATGAATTATTCAACAGTGAATTATGGCGGGGGAATACTATTTGAGCCCCGTGAAACAGGTATAACCCTGAAACTTGGATACGCCCTGGAAGATGAAAACGAGCTTACCCAGGGACTCAGAATGAAATTCAGGGACGAGATACAGAGCCAGACAGTAGAAGGTGTATTCATGGTAAATTTCAGTGAATATACTTTCCCACTGAGTGACCGGATTTATTTATATGACAGTGTAAAATACCGCATGCTTTCTGATGACAATACGAGAATATCCAGTTATAACCAGCTTAACTTTACGGTTTTGCGGTTACCGGCATACAATATATCAGTTGACCTGAGCGGGATACTCTCATACCAGGATTCTGATTACGTGGAATATGATAATGCAGGTATCACCAACCTGCCATACTGGGCCCCTGAAAGCCTGACCACATACGGCGCCGCACTGGGATTCAGGCAGTATATAGGAAATGTTCTCAATGGCACGCTGAACTATGCTCTTCAATTCCAGTATGATTATAACACCCTTGAACAAACAAGTATGGCGGGGGGCTTTAATCTTTACCAGGAATGGGACAAAATTCGTCTGAACTGTGATTACCGGTATTCCCGGTCCCAGTCACCCTCCACGGATGACAATCCCGATCCCGAAGCATATATATCCCAGGATTTCAGTCTTGGGGTAACAGGTAAATTTTTCAGCGTGTACAGCGCGAAAGGAACGGGGGCACAGCCCATTGTAATGATTACCGCCAATCCCACAATTATTACCGCCGATGGTGACGGCAAAGACGATTATGCAACATTCAACCTGACCGCATTCGACCAGGGTGGAATACAGAAATGGGAGATCGGGATATTCAACCAGAAAGGAGAAAAAGTAAAGACCTTCAGCAGGACGGGTGCGCCACCCGCCAACATTCGGTGGGATGGCACTGACAAGGCAAACAACCTCCTTCCCCAGGATACCTATTATTATACCTTCAGTATAATAAATACCGCGGGTGAAACCACCACGTCTAAAAAGTATGACCTGCTCCTTTCACGTAAGAAGAGGGCTATCACGCTTAGTCCTTCCTACAGAAAATTTTCTCCAAATGATGATGGTATAAAGGATACCGTGGGCATAGAGCTCAAGGCCACCGAGAAGCAGAATGTTGAACGATGGGTATTGACTGTACGAAACAGCCGGAAGCGTGTTGTCAGCAGCATGAAGGGGTTTGAATTTCTTCCTTATGATGTAACCTGGGAGGGAACCAGTGATAATGGTAAAGTTCTTCCTGACGGGAAGTATACCATGACAATAAATGTAACATTCATGGACAGGAGTAATATAACATCACCAGAAGCTTCCGTTGAAATTATAACAGACGTAAGTACGTCCGTGAAAGCTGAAAGTGGTGCCATGATACCCGGGAAAGAATCCATAAAAATACGCACAGGTGCCAGCAGCAGCGACCTTGAATCATGGAAATGTACTTTTACGTCAATTGACGGCAGGCTGCTGAAGGTGATGCAGGGAGGCGGAAAACTTCCCGGGATTCTCACCTGGGATGGTAAAGATGAAAAGGGAAACATCGTGGCATATAATATTCCTGTAAAAGCAACCCTCGAGGTTGTTGATATAGCAGGTAATACCGGTTCTTCAGATAGCGGGGACATCTGGCTTGGTTTCCTGGAGCGACGTGAAAAAGGTGTTACAATACTATACATGTTTGACCAGGAAATCATACATCCACGAAAATCAGTAACTGTTACAAAAGAGGGTGAAAAGATAATAGGGGAGTTGCTGCGGAAATTAAAAACCATGGGACGTGTAACCAGGATAAAGGTTATCGCTCATACATCAGATGATGGAACAGGGCAGTCGAACATGGTTCTTTCCCAGAAACGAGCCGAATTGCTTGCCAAAGAGATACAAAAGCTACCTGGATCAGCCAAAATTGAGACAAGCGGGGCAGGTGAATCTTCACCATTTGGAGAGGACGATAATTCGAAATGGGATGCGAGATATGAAATCAAGATATACTGAAACTATATACACGTATTCAGACAAATGTTTTCGAAACACACTGGTTTTTATTCTAACCCTTTTCCTGGTTTCCAGTGTGACACAACGCGCTTTCGGGGAGGTGCCCGGGGGCAAAAAGGTGCTGGGGCTGTACAGGTCATCAGAAGGATATTCAGAAAAGGATAACCCCCTGGTATGGTTTTTTCAAAAAGAGATCCATTCGCTGGGACTATCAATGGAATTTCACGATTTTAGCGATGATGTACCCGGCCGGTCTGATCTTTCCGGGGTGCGGGCAATTGTTACATGGTTTAATGGTGGTGTTGTTGAAGACAGGGAGAAGGGAATAGAATATGCCGCGTTTCTTCGGGAAGCAATAGACAGGGGAATAAAAGTTGTAATAGTCAATTCTTACGGTGCTTACGGGTACATGGAAGATGGCAAAGAAAAGTGGGACCTGATGGACAATCACATCAGGCCGTTGTTTCTGCGATTGGGATTTAATTTCCGTGGTTTCTGGACAAACGATGCATCCAGTCTCAAGATTGTATACCGGGATGCATCCATGGTGGAAAAGGAAGCCAAACAAAACGTAAATATTTCCAGGCATTACCAGCAGGTAGTGCCGGTAAGGGATGATGTACAAACCTATCTTCGGATACAAAGAAAAGACCGAAAGGATATACCCGGCAATGGTAATTCCAGCGTCATACTCACCTCCCGCAATGGCGGTTTTGCCATGGAGCAATACGTGCTGCAGGGGAAAAAGACACTTCTGAACATGAACAGGTTTATAAAAAGTGCCCTTTTCTATGACAATGGCTACCAAAACACGGGCGTGATCGTCGATGATGAGCTGAAAAACGCCAATGATATACTGAACAATATCACATGGGCATTTAGATACGCCAAGATCATGCATGATGCCATTGATATCGACACTCTGAAAAACTATATACCACATGATCTGCAGTCATATGAATCCATAGTGCTGGCCGTTGAAGAAACTGCTTCACTACCCGACGGGCTGCTTGAAACATATGTAAAAAATGGTGGAAGACTGGTATTCATACGGGACGCGAAGCTAAATCCTGCGTACAGGTCTTTGCTCGGGATAAAGTCATATGCTGATAATCGCAGCTTTTTCAAACAGGGGTTTACAATATCATCATCTTTCTTCATGAATAATGCCGGCATTGATACACGCCAGGTCGACCTGAATGTGAAACGTGCGGAACTGATATCCGGGAAGGTTATAGCAAAAGCAGAGGGGGCACAGGCCGATTATTTCCCCGTCATGTGGACCAGGTCAGTGGGGAAAGGCACGGTGTTATACTGGAATACAGATCTACTTGTTCAATCGAAGAACATGCGGGGAACTATCGTGCAGAGCATTCATCATGTATCACGTCCCTTCGTCACGGGGGTTGCCAATATCGGCATGATGATGATAGATGATTTTCCCGCTCCCTGGTGGAACATGGAGTACCGGGAATACAGGATAAAGCATTTCAGGGAATTACTGGAAAATGAGAAAAATCCCGAAAACAGGAAAAGAATTACCGCAATCATAGAAAGACTGAAAAAATATCCTGGAATGAAGGACACCGATTTTATACAGAATGTCTGGTACAATGATATCAGGGAACTGGAAAAAAGGTACGGATTTAAATACTCATCCTACCTCATTTTTAATTATAATAAGAATACAAAGGGTGACAGTGCTGATTCCTTCGAGATTAAAGATTTCTATCTTGCTGAAGATGTCCTAAGCGTTAAAATGGGAAAAGAGGTATTGCAAAACGGATGGGAGCTTGGGTTTCATGGATTCAATCACATGTCCCTGACAACCACCCGTCCCGAACATTATGATTCAATACCATGGGATGACAGGGAAGCCATGGAGGCGGCATTGCGACTGTCACGCAGTGAGTGGATAACACTGTACGGGCAGGCCATGCTGCCGGTGAGTTATGTGGCCCCCCATAATATTATCGATGACGCGGGACTACACGCAATTGGTAACGTCTTTCCGGAGATCAGGGTTGTTGCCACCCTTTATACCAGCAGGGAGGGTGAAAGAACACAGGAGTTTACATGGACTCCTGATAACAGGTTCTTTCAGATACCAAGAATTACCTCGGGATACTATTTGCAGAATTATAACAGGTTTGCAATGTATGACGCCCTGCATAACATGGGGATTGTAAGCCATTTTATTCATCCTGATGATGTGTTTGACCAGGGCAGGTCAAAAGAATTTTCGGGCTGGAATTGGCTGAAAAAACAATTTATCACTGAATTTGACATGCTGAAAAAGAACGTACCCTGGCTGCGCTGGATGACGGTGAAAGATGCCTATAGGGAACTGGTATATTATACTACAACGGATATACAGGTACAGCATGGAAAGCAAAGCATAAAAATATTATCATCTGACGGGTCTGGCAATGATCTTTACCTCAGGGTTACATTGCCTGATGGAAAAAAAGTAACAAGGATAAAAGACTGCAGTATTATATTCAGGAATATCAAAACCGGCGACCTCGTGGTAAAAACTGATGAACCCGTGGCCGAGATATGGTACAGGTGACATCGGGCTTACACAAGGTTACCCATCATTTCTTTAAGTGATTTGAAATCCACAGGTTTTGGCAGGGCACCGATGAAACCATAACCGGTAAAATCGGCCATAACAGGATTTTCCGAGTAACCGCTTGTGACCACGGCCTTTACATCGGGCTGAATACCCTGTAAATGCTCAAGACATTCTCTTCCTCCCATCCCTGCGGGGATGGTTAAGTCGAGAATTACAAGGTCGAAGGGGTCTCCCTTCTCTAGACTGTTTTTAAAAATATCAATGGTTTCCTCTCCGCTTCTGGCCGTAGTTACTGAAAAACCCAGGAGTTCAAGATATTCTTTCATTATATCAAGGATGTCCTGTTCGTCATCCATAACGAGAATTGAACCGCCTTTGAAAATATCACTGTTGTTTGTAACA
>CAZVRB010000015.1:0-45846 GCA_964629365.1 uncultured Leptospiraceae bacterium | reverse complement strand
ATGTTTGTCAAATACATTACATCAAAGAAAGCATTGACATATGGCTTTTAACATGAAAAGTATTTACTACACATTACTGAAATACACCGGCGCATATCTCTACAGGGAGTGTACACATATGCCTGCTGTACCTGGTACAAACAAACCAGGCAATACAATTGAACGGCTGCAAAATGGAGAAAATGTCACCATTGCCGCCCTTGGTGATTCTCTCACCCATGGATGGATGGTTTCCAGGGGATACATTGACGTCCTGTATGAAATGCTCTCAGAGAACTATCCTGCAGCCACCATCAGCATAATAAACTCCGGCATTCCAGGTGATACCGCAGAAGGAGGTTTGCACAGGCTGCAAAGAGCAGTAATCAATCATGATCCCCATTGTGTCTTTATTCAGTTTGCCCTGAACGATGCAGTTTCGGGTTACACCCCGGCTACTTATGGTAATTATATCCGGGCAATTATACGACAGACGAGAAAAACCACAAAGGCTGAAATCGTGCTGATTTCATCAACCTGGCTTGATGGAATGCCCGAAAGCAAAATCGCGGATTCTTTTTACGAGCAACTGGAAGAAATATCAGGTGAACTGAATGTCTCCATGGCCCCGGTTCATCGATACTGGGAACAGCAGGTTAGGGCGGGAATGCCACAGAAAGAACTGGTACAATTTGACGGCGTTCACCCTACTGAGAAAGGATACCGGATCATGGCTGAAGCTGTATTCAAACTTTTCCTGTAACGTCATTCTGAAAAGGGATACACAACCGCACCATCACATATAGTATATTCAACCGAACCGTACAGCTCTCTACCCATGAATGGAGTATTCTTGCACCTTGAAATAAGAAAGGACTCATCAATGGTAATTTTTTTATCGGGATTGATAATTGTAACATCTGCAACCCCCCCTTCCTCCAGAACACCCCTTCCAAGCTTCATGATTCGTGATGGATTAATGGTAACTTTTTCAAAGGCTTGTGTATAGGAAAAACCGTTCTCACGCACCAGCACGGTGATAATAAGGGGAACTGCTGTCTCAAGTCCTACAATACCGAAGGGGGCATACCCTATCTCCTGCATCTTCTCATTTTTAATATGAGGCGCGTGATCAGTGGCGATTACATCAAGTTTGCCGCTTCTCAGTGCCTCTATAATTGCAACCCGGTCTTCTTCGGTTCGCAACGGAGGGTTCATCTTTGCCATGGACAGGTGTTCTGCAACCACGTCATCGGTCAGCGAAAAATAATGAGGTGCCGTTTCACCCGTTACCTGTATTCCCTGCTCTTTGGCAATACTGATAATATCAATGGATCCCCTTGAAGAGACATGTGCAACGTGTAGCCTGCTTCCAGCAAGCCTGGTAAGTATAACGTCACGTGCCACCATCACTTCCTCCGCTTCCCTGGGAATACCCTTCAGTCCCAGCAGAATTGAATTCTCACCCTCGTTCATAATTCCATTATTGGACAGGGTAAGATCTTCAGCGTGTGAAACGA
Organism: uncultured Leptospiraceae bacterium; assembly: GCA_964629365.1. Lineage (GTDB taxonomy): Bacteria > Spirochaetota > UBA4802 > UBA4802 > UB4802 > M55B154. The sequence goes on along the minus strand of CAZVRB010000015.1, from coordinate 44,347 downwards.
TGGGAACATCAAACATGCGGGCATATTCAAGGGCCCTTCGCATGGTAAGAGAGCTCATAACGGGCTGACCATCATCACTGAAAGCCACGGCTCCCCCGTTAACCAGCTCACCCATCTCTGTTAATTCTTCACCCAGCGAGCCCCGTGTTGCTGCCGCCACGGGAAATACATTTATTGGCCCCATTTCGGCTTCAAGCTTGATAAACCGCACAAGGGCCTGGTTATCGATTACCGGCGTGGTGTTGGGCATGGTACACACCGACGTGTACCCGCTTTTTGCCGCCACCTTCGATCCGCCAATGATAGTCTCGGCCTCTTCTCTTCCCGGTTCCCTGAAATGAACATGGATATCCACAAGTCCGGGCAAAACCAGGCAACCTGCCGCATCGATCACTTCCATGTTTTTCTCTTTCCGAATACCGGGGGCAATTTTAATCACCCTATCACCTTCAAGAAGCACATCGCTGTCCTGGTCTTTTCCTGATGCCGGATCAATAACCCGGCCGTTTTTTATCAATAGTGCCATGTTTCGTTCCTGTACTTATTCCTGTTCATCCCCGGGGTCTTCCAGCGGGGCACCGCCGGTCAGAAGGTAGAAAATGGCCATCCGTACCGCCACGCCATTTGTCACCTGCTCGTTGATTATGGCGTTTTCACAATCAGCCACATCATCATCGATCTCTACCCCCCTGTTAACCGGTCCGGGGTGCATCACGATTATATCTTCTTTACACCGTTTCAGCCGTTCACCGGTAAGGGCAAACTGGCGATGATATTCTCTTATAGATGGGAAGAAAAAGCCCTGCTGCCGTTCACGCTGAATACGAAGCATGTTGACAACGTCCAGGTGGGGCAGCACGTCATCCAGGTTATATGAAATATCAACATCATATATTTTAAACTGGTCGGGTATAAGCGTCGGCGGCCCCACAAGCGTAACCCTGGCCCCCAGCCGTTTAAACACTTCAATATCCGATCGTGCAACCCTTGAATGCAGTATATCACCAACAATACCTATATGCAGCCCCTCCAGGGTGCCCCTTTTTTCAATAATTGAATACGCATCAAGAAGGGCCTGTGTGGGATGGGCATGATACCCGTCTCCTGCATTTACAACCGACGAGTTAATATTTCGGGATAAAAAATGCGGCGCCAGTGACGCCGCATGTCTCATTACAATAAAATCAGCCTTATAGGCTTCAAGGGTATGCACGGTGTCGATAAGGGATTCTCCCTTCACCACGCTTGAGGTTCCCACCGAAATATTGATAATATCTGCAGAAAGACGCTTGGCTGCCAGTTCAAAGCTTATGCGGGTCCTTGTTGAAGGCTCATAAAAAAGCAGGCAAACCGTTTTACCCCTGAGTACTGGTACTGTTTTAATAGACCGCGTAAACAGGTCTTTGAAATAACGGGCTGAATTGCAGATAAGGTTTATTTCATCTGTGGAAAGAGACTGGATATCAAGAATATCTTTACGCTGTAAACCGCTCATAACCCCACGTGCCGATGTTAAGTTAGGTTCATATATACAGACATGTTCTATTATTTTCAATTACTTTTTCCACATGTCTCCACTGTTCTGAAAAATTCTTTACAATACTCTGCACACCCCTGTAGCATAGGGATATCTTTCCCGTGATGGAGCACTGCCTCATGAATCATTATGTAGCCTTTTATGACCTTGACATGACAATTCTCTCAACAAGCAGCGGAAAGTTATTCATTAAGTATCTTTACCAGAAAGGCCTCATCTCGTCCCTTGATCTTATCACCGGCATGTATATCAGTCTCATGCATCGTGCTGGTTTCATACATTCAGATGCCATTATCCGAAAGTGGGTAGCCAGGTTCAGCGGCTGGAGTGAAGAATCAATGGAAACCATGTCACGTGACTGGTTTTTACACATGGTTAAACCCACCATAAGAGATGATGCGGCTGAATCTATTCACTGGCACAACAGTAACGGTGCCAAAACGGTCATCCTTTCCGCGGCTACCCGCTTCATATGTGAACCAGTGCAGCATACACTTCACATGAATGATAGCATATGCACCGAACTTGATATCAGAAAGGGTTTATTTACCGGAAAGATTACCGGTGAATACAATCATGGTGAAGAAAAACTGAAAAGGGCCAGTGATTACTGCAACGCGAATGGATACGATCTACGCTCAGCCTACTACTACGCGGATTCAATATCTGATTTGCCTGTTTTAGAGAAGGTACAACATCCTATGTGTGTAACGCCGGACAGGCTGTTGAAAAAAACGGCAAAAACGAGAGGGTGGAAAATTCTTGACTGGTAATTATTCCGGCGGGCTTGCAACCCGCCGGAACAACATATTATTCAAATTTGGAAGGAGGAATTATATCCATACCATATTCATTTTTGGCATCAATCAGGCGCTTTTTCAGCATTGCCATTGATTCGTTAAAAGACTGCGGTACAAACTCTTCTCCCGCGTATACTTTTTCCATACGGTCAATCTTATCAAGATACATATTAACACGTATAGCAAATGATTCTTCATATTTTTCTCGTGTAAGGTTCTTTCCAAAAACCTCTGAGAATAATTTCTTTATGTCCCCGTATTTTGGTATGTACCCCACCGGGGTCTCGATGGCATCATATTCACCATGAACACGACCTTCCATCCAGTATATCCATACTTTTTTATCGATTTTGTCATAATAAAATTTATTGTCAGGATCTTTTAAAAAGTAATTGGTTGCAAACACAAGGGGGGTTTCTTTCAGCATATCCCCGAATTTCAGATGATTCTCGATATACTTTCCAAGTGGTACAACAAGAAAATCCATGTTTGCCATGGGGCTGTGATTCCGTACTCCTACCGCCCCAAGAGTTGCCGCGGTACTCTCTGATTCAAGTGTTGATCCGATGAGGACACCATGCTGCCAGTCAAGACTCTGGTACACCGGCACCGAGGTATCCGAATCCCGTCCGCCGTAAATTACGGCATGTACCGGCACACCTTCCGGATCATGCAGTTTCTCGTCAACATTTTCCAGGTCCTCAATTCTTACCGTATACCTTGCATTTTTATGAGCGGGACCAACTTCCTTCCCACTCTCATCTTTCATGCCCTTTTTCCATTCACCGTAATGGTTAATCCCCTCGTCAGGCAATTCCTGTCCCATTCCAAGCCAGTATGGTTTCCCGTCATTCACCAGTATATTGGAGAATATCAGTTCCCTTGGCGTAGTCAGTGTTTCATAAATGAGTGGATCATCATCGGGATTCACATCCTCAATGATTCCAAATATTCCCTGCTCAATGTTTACCGCGTATGCATAGCCGTCTTTACCTTCCCTTAGATAAGCGATATCATCACCTATTATTGTCTGTCCGGGAATCATGGCTGTTGAAGTTTTTCCGCATGCGCTGGGGAAAGCACCGGTAAAATAGGTCTTCCTGTTCTTTCCTGCCGCCTGTACACCCATTACGAACATATGCTCGGTAAGCCAGTCTTCATTATTCGCCTTGTAGATTGCAAGACGCAATGCAAGCTTTTTAAGCCCCAGGCTGTTACCCGCGTACTGATTATTCATGGTGAACACCCTGTTGCCGGTTACATCAATATAAATACGTCTTTTGTTGATATCAATACTGTTGCCACGTTCATCCAGCTTGCCGGCTGAATGCACCAGGTAGAAGAATTCATCAGAACCGTTAAGATTTTTAAACTGCTGATACCCGGAACGATACAGGATGTCTTCACTGTGTGCAACGTAAGATGAGTCTGTTATCTGAAGGGCGGGAATCGAAAACCTTGAGTTCAGTGGTCCAAGACAAAAAAACCGCACCAGTACCTCTTTCCCCTCCATTATGCCATCCATAATGTCATATATCTCGTTTATGCCTTCTTCACGGTCAAGTGTATTGATAACCTTGCTCATCTTCATATCCGGCGTCACAAGCACCTTGGTGTTGGCCTTGTCCCTTGCCTGGTCGGAGTAGCCGTCGAAATGTACCGTATGCCCTTTTGCGGCAAGAGGTGTTTCTTCACCATTCTTCTTTGCCAGGTTACGCACATATTCGATGTCTTCACTGCTATCAGTTATTACCGTCACCCTGGCAGGTTTCATCATGTTGATATACTTCTCTACCACCTCTTCCACGTGTGGATTGTTCAGATCATTGATCTTCTGCGCATTCGCCGCATCCAGAACTGCTGTATCAATGTTCATGTGTACCCCCTGTATATTCTTAATATTGTAAATTTTCAAACAGTATATATACTAATCCCACCCGTCCCTGGCATAAGAACAACCTATGTCAGCACGCACGCTCCGTGTATGTATATTAATCTAATAAATTGCACACGTAATAAATACTGGTGTATTCCTGTAACGGAACGGGGACATGTGGGAGAACGCTGTTATCTTTCAATGGCAATTTTCAGAGTATCAGAAATTTATACAAGCACTTTTTAAAAAGATACCTGCAACACCAGGAAAGATCAACAAAATTACTGTTCATACTTTTGTGCGATGGGTATCCTTCTGCCTATCCCGAATGCTTTTGATGTCACCTTAATCCCTGGCGGAGCCTGTCTGCGCTTGTATTCGTTTCGATCAACAGTTTTCAGAATACTTTTTACCATTTCTTCCTGAAATCCTTCCTCTATAATTTCACTGGCAGAATATTTACGCTCTATGTACAATTCCAGCACCTGGTCTAGAAGATCATATGGTGGCAGGCTGTCTTCATCCTTCTGGTTTTCCCTTAGTTCGGCAGAGGGAGCTTTTTCTATAGTCTCCCATGGGATAATTTCCCTTTCACTATTGATGTGCCTGGAAAGTGAATACACCATCGTTTTGGGAAGATCAGAAAGTACCGCAAGCCCACCTGCCATATCACCATATATAGTACAATATCCCATGGCAAGCTCTGATTTGTTTCCTGTTGTCAGGGGCAGCCGGCCAAACTTGTTGCTGACAGCCATGATTATATTACTCCTGATACGTGCCTGCAGGTTTTCTTCGGTTATATCCATGGGAAGCCCCTTCATAAGCGGGGCCAGTTCTTCAAGAAAAAGATCATACATTTTTTTGATTGGTACCGACTCAACAGAAATGCCAAGATTTTTTCCAAGCTTGAATGAATGATCAACACTTCCCTTCGAAGAATATTTTGAAGGCATGGTAATTCCCATTACGTTTTCCGGCCCAAGGGCTTCTGCTGCCAGTGTTGCGGTCAGTGCAGAATCGATCCCTCCTGAAAGCCCAATCACAACCTGGGAGAATCCGCATTTGCGTATATAATCCCGCATTCCCAGAACCAGGGCCTTGCGTATATCCTCCATATCGCCTTCCAGTGGAAAGGGTAAAAGTTTTTTACTTTCCAGGTCTACAACCAGCAATTCTTCTTCAAATCCTGAAGCCATGGCCGTAAAATCACCCTTTCCATTTACCATGAAACTGTTGCCGTCAAACACCAGGCTGTCGTTGCCACCCACCTGGTTTACATACACAACCGGTACCCCGCTTAACCCGGCCAGCTTCGAGATACGCGACCATTTCATGGTATTTTTCCCCATCACGTAAGGAGAGGCAGATATGTTCACTATGTATTCTACACCTGAATCTAAAAGATTCTGTACGGGATCAACAGAATATCGCCTGTTTTCAGTGAAACGGTCACCGCTCACACTCATATCATTCCATATATCTTCACAAATCGTAATACCGATACTTGTTTCGTGTACCATGACAGTATGCTGCTCTGTAGCGGGTGAAAAGTATCGCTGTTCGTCGAACACATCATAGGTGGGCAGTAATGTTTTGTAATGCCTTGATATCATCTTCCCATCATGAATAAATGCCGCCGCGTTATACAACATGGGTGGATTATCCCCATCAAAATCTACATAGCCGCAAATCACATATATGTCTTTGCTGGCAGTCACAATTTTCTGCAGTCCTTCAAGGTTGTCATGTATCAATTTTCTGTGCTCAAGCAGATCCATCGGGGGATAGCCGATAATAGCCATCTCGGGGAATACTACCAGGTCAGCATTACTATCTTTAGCTCTTTCAATATATTCAATGATTTTATCAGTATTTGCCCCAACTTGTCCTATTGTGGGATTGATCTGTCCAATTGCTATTTTCATTAGTTCCCCCGCTTACCGCAATATACCATACTCCCTGGTAGTTTTTCGTATAAACTCTTCTATAGTAGTATCTATAAGGGCTTTCATAACAGGGTCTTCTTCAGTTCCGTATATCCTGTATAGTCCAAGTAATGCACCTGAATCCCCAATTTTTTGAATTGAATACAACGCTGCTGAACGTACGTAGCGGTTATTATCTTTTTCCATCACGCGTAATAGAGAGGTCACCACCTCACTTCCCTGGAACACACCAAGGGCACAGGCAGCCTCTGCCCTTACCCTGTATTCATCGTCTTTCAGGGCCTTTAAAAGAAAAGGTATGGCCTTTTTCTCACCGATGGCTCCCATGGCACAGGCAGCCTCAATTCGAAGAACCACGCTTGGATCATCTTCAATAATTCCGCGTAATCCCCTCACATCCCCCATTTCCCTGATAGCCGCAAGGGTTTGAATAATACGCAACTTCACATGATGTTCTGTTTCTTCAATGAGCTGACGGGAAAGAGGCCATGCTGATTTTCTATACCCCAGCCGGTTAAGTGCCATAACCGCCGCATCACGCACCTGTTCATGTTCATCTGAAAGATTTCTCACGAAGATACTGTAAGAGCGGCTATCATTGAAGTCTGAAAGCAGGTTCATGGCCCGCACCCGTACCTCATGATTATCATCATTCATGGCGGCCTTACGCACATAGGGCAGCCCCTTGTCGATTGAATTCTCCTGTATACATTCAAGTACTGAATATCGAATTGATTTGTTCTGATCATCTAAAAGAGACATGAGCATGTAGTACAGTCGACTATCGTAAATATGCATCATGGCTTCAACCGCGTACATCCTGTATACCGGGTTATCATCCTTTGCCATGGTAATAATAAAAGGGAAAACCCTGTCATCACCATAGTTACTGAGTGCTGATGCTGCACTTTCCCTTACGGTATAAAAAGGTGAACGCAAAAGCGGTATAAGCTCAGGTACCACACTGCGGTTCCTCATGCTCGCAAGAGACTGGATAACCTGCTTCTTTATGATGAATGATTCGCTACTATCAAGCAATGATGTCCATATCTTAATCATCCTTTTATTGTTATATTGTCGCAATCCCCGAATGGCACGAATTTTAACATCGTTCTGTTTTCCTGATATCACTACTTTCACAAGTTTTTTAATACATCCCCCTGGCTGGGTGCGAGCAATAATATCCAGGGCATTTTCATGAATTTTTTCATCACTACTCAGCACATTACTAATTATAGTACCCGGACATTTCTCCTCTGCCTCTACTCTTTCTCCCATAGAAGTAAGGAACAGCAGGAAGGCTGAAACGGTAACCACCAGCAAACGAATTATAATACGATTTCTTTTTTTCATTTCCACTCATGTACCCTTTTTTATATCATAAATGAAGAAAGCTCATTAATGTCATTTATTTTCAATAAAAAAACCCGGAATATATCCGGGTTATTAATATTTCCTTTTTTGTAAATCCAGTTATTTGGACACACCAGCCAGGTAATTACTCACAACAGCATTAATGATTTCTTTATCCATAATATCCTTATCAAGCCTGTCAAACTGGTATACCATGAACATAACCGCACCGATCAGCATGATTGCAGTAACCTCGGGATTAAGTCCTTTCCTGTATATACCTTTTTTCTTGATTTCATCAATGTCTCTCTGAACAACCTGTACTATGTAATCAAGGAATTTCTGCACCCGGTCTGTTACTTCTTCGTCGATTCCAACGATATCCTTGAAAATCAGTTTAATAACTATAGGCTCACTGATGATCACCCTGATACATTCACCAACACGCTCGGTATTGAACTTGACCAGTTCTTTCTGAGAGGGATTTGTTTTTAGAAAATCTTTCAAATCATCAGGATCAAGTATATCATCAATCTTTTCTTCAATTGATTCCAGTATAGCGTATAGTATCTCCCTCTTATTCCCAAAATACTGGTATACTGTTCCCCTTGCAATATTCAGTTCTTCACAGACCTGACCTATATGGGTACTCTGGAAACCCCTGTCAATAAACATCACTTTCGCAGTGTCAATGATCTGCTGTTTTCTCTTTTGTCCCTTGGCTGGCATTAGGTAACACTCCTTTTTCTAATAATGGGTATCATTATTACCGTGCTATTTATAATTCGAACATTTAATACGCTTAATTTCTTTACTGATGGGGTCCAGGGATTCTTTCAGTTCCCGCATCATCTTGTCTGCCCTGTCCTGTATCTCTTTACTCATACATTTACCCGTATTATAAATAAATATCCGATGCTTATTAACTTATCGATTATTTGTCTATTATACTTAAGAATACCATGTTGCTGTAGATATACAAAATAAATTTATTATATACAAAATATTTTTCAATAAACGTAATATTCTGCAGTCCTGTAAGATTATTCAATCGCGAAGTGTCAACAGGGCACCAAACAGTAAAGAATATTTTTATAGATATATTAACATTAAAGTAAATGTGGGGATAGTCAACAACTTTTTAAATATTTCTTTATGTTATAATGCAACATATCAGCTATATAATATATGTAGCCTGTAGTAGGCGTTTTTATTCGGTATGTTCAAATCTTTCGGCAAAGATTATGCCCTGGCGTTAATATTACGGCCGCTCTGACCGGCTGAATCAATAGTTGTCAGCCCCCTTGCGCCAACTATCAGGTAAAGGAAACTCTTCATTTCATCGAGATCCATAAGTACATTTTCATAATTGAAAGATTCCATTCTTTTTACCTGGCTGGAGAGGTCAGCAGTAGCATTGACGGTATTCTGCCTGTTGATATGTTGTGTTACGTGTAAATTGTATTCCATTACTCTCATTTCTACACCTCCTGTGTAGAATAGTTTCTATATATATTTTCGGCTTTTTTTAATAATATTAATAAAAAAATTTATTTTTTTATGCTTTTTGGTTTTCCGGGAAATATTTGAAAGGACCACCACAGAGGCGCAGAGGTACAGAGAAAGTATGTTAAAAGATCAACGCAAAGGCGCAAAGATTGGGAAGGCGCGAAGAAGAAAATTTATTTATCCAGTTGCAGGAGTTCATTGATGTGCTGCCTGATCTCTATTGAATCAGGCATCAGGGAAAGGGCTTTTTTCATGAATTTTTTCGCAAAATCAGGCTGTCCTTTCACCATGTACACGTAACCCAGGGTATCGCAGTAGGCTGGATTGTCAGGGTTCACGTCAAAAGCTTTTTTCGCGTATTTCAGGGCCTTTGAATGATCCCCTTTTTCCATTCTTGCAAGCACATACGCCAGTGAATTGCATGCGTTGCTATTTTCGCTGTCTATTTCAATAATGGCTTCAAATACATCAGACGCTTCGGATAATTTTCCTTCCTGTTCAAGAAGGTATCCCTTCATATTCAGTAATGTGGTATCAGCTGCTGACAATTTCAATGATTCATCGATTACTTCATGTGCCTCTTCATGCGATTTCCGCATAATGAGGGAATATGCCAGCAACCGGTTGACCGTCAGTATATCTACAAATGCCGTGGGCAATGCCTTAACCTTCCTGAGATAATCCACTGCCCTGCCGTAGTCTTCCATCCGTGAAAAGGTGACCCCGAGATTATACAGTATTTCCGGATTTTCCCTGTCAAGTTCCTCTGCCTTAAGAAGTTTTTCAAGGGCATGCCCGTATTTTTTCCGGTCAAGCAATCCAAGAGCCTGGTTGAGAAATGTGCGTATCTTCTGATTCAAGCTTATTTCAGCCATTGTTTTGCCCTGTGTGGAATATGTTCAAGATATGCATAATCTGTGCTGTCAAGGGATAAGGGTGTTATGGATATATATCCATTTCTTAATTCTGTCACGTCACTTCCCTGAATTTCATGGGAATTAATGATGCCGTCCATCACCATGCTGAAATCACCTTCCTCGTTTCCATCTCGACGATACGAATCACGGTATTCCCTTCTTCCAAGGGTTGTGTACTGCACACCGGCGATTTCATCAGCAGGAATATCAGGATAGTTAATGTTTAAAAGCAATGGGCGTTCATGGGAAAACAATGGGAAATCGCCTATAAAGTCCATGAGAAAGCCCGCTGCATCTTCAAAATAATCAGACGATCCCAGTGAATCAACTGATATGGCTATACCGCTCACCCCGAAAATATATGCACTCCTGGCTCCGGCAACCGTTCCTGAAAAGTACACATCTTCTCCCAGGTTTGGGCCATGATTGATACCGGATATGACCAGGTCTATTCCCGGTATCAATTCACCGTTCAACCCTATGTTCACACAATCGGCGGTATATCCGTCCACGGCATACACACCATCCCCTTTCTTTTTCACTGGAATTTCCCTTTTTATGGTAATCGCGTTTGAACATGCGCTTTTCTCATCCATTGGAGCTACCATAAACACTGAATGTTTCTCAGATAAAATCCTGTAAAGAGCGGTAATACCCGCAGCGTCAATTCCATCATCATTTGTCAGTAATATATTCATTTGACCTTCCTGTTTGATGGTGTATATAAGCACCATATATCAGTGCTGTCAAGTCTCCTTTTCTTAATGAATTTTTAGAACTACCACAGAGGGGCAGAGATACAGAGAAAGAGTGTGTAAGGATTACCGCAAAGGCGCGAAGACAGGGAAGACGCAAAGAAATAGATAATTTGTTTTTTTAAAAAAAATTGACAGAATCGGTATTGTTTAGTATATTCTAAATTATTAACATTGCAAAGAAAAATGTATATACTACATATGAATAATACAACGGGGTAATTGTAATGCCTGTATACGAATTCAAGTGTACCCAGTGTGGTCATTTGTTCAGTGAACTGAGGAAGATGGGTGATTTTTCAAGTGGGAAATGCCCGGGATGTGGTAGTGAAGTAACGGAAAAAGTGTTTTCACTCTTTGCCTCAGCCGGTTCAGATAGAGGGGGAAATTGTGCTCCCTCAGCGGGGGGTGGATGAGGCATCTAAATACGGTAGCCGGTTCGGCTTCCCCGTCCACAAATAATACGTATCTTTAACTGGTACTCATGCATTCAAACTGTATGGGTACCTCTGGTTTATTTGTCGTCCCTTTCAGTGCCGATTGAATCGAGGCGCTCTTTCACTGCATCAAGGTATTTGCCTGTTATATCTGCAAATCCAGCCCTGTCAAGGACCCTGAAGGCATGTTCTGTCAGACCCCCGGGTGTGGCAAACTGATCTGTGCTTACTTTCTTACCCTGTTCAACCTGTTCCAGGAACAATGAAAGGGTGCTTCGTATAATTTTCGCCGGATATTCTACGGGAATATCCTCACCACACCACCGTTGAATGGATTCCATGAGATAATACGTAAACCCGGCAAGGGGGGTAACCCCTGTATACTTTTCAAATTCTTCTTCACTCTTAACAGGGATCACTTCCCCAATGGTCTTGCATATGGTTCGTGCGGGTTCTTCATCCGGAAACAGCATGGTAGGACTTTCTCCAAGTGACGCCGAGGGAAAGGGCAGCACCCTGAAGATACGCTGACACTTGAATGCCTCTCGCAGGCTGGCGGTGTCCACCCCAACCAGGAATGAAAGCATGGGAAGTGATCGGGGCCAGTTTACCTCTTTTGCCAGTTCACGATAATTCCCGGGTGGAACCGCAAGTATTGCCACATCACAGACCTCAAGCACCTCCTGGTTTGACCGCCCGCGCCTGCAGCGGGGATACCGTGCATCCAGATCTGTAGATCGCTCCCTGCTTCTTGGTGACATTATCACACTGAATTCATCTCCTGCTGCCATCATACCCTCGATAACAGCCCCGGCCAGGTGGCCTGTTCCAATTACTCCAATTGTTACTCTTTTCTTCATATGTACTCCGGCTACATTTTTCTTGACTTTACACCTTACTATCGTACACTTACAATACTTATAATTACCATCTATAATAGTGATTATGACCATACTCTCAAAAGCAAGGAGAATAACACAATGAGAAAAGGATTTCAACTCACGGCACTGATACTGGCTGTTATATTATTCAATGTGGCATTACCCGCACAGGAAGCCACCGAAGAAGAAACCCCCGAGAAGCAGTTTAACACCCTCTACGATACTGAAGCAGTTATCAACAGGCTCAGTTATGAAAACTTTAAAAATATTAAGCTTCTCAGAACCGCAATATTTAACTATGGCAAAGGTGAGTCACAGTTTGAAGAGCTGGTAAATGATTATGCCAGGGCAAGCGCGTTGTATTACAGGAAAGAATATATAAAATCGGCCAACCTGTTTACCCAGAACGAGAAAAACATTCACAATGTGGCCACAGAACTGGCAAAACAGTACAAGGAGACATCCGAAAAGCTTCATATTGACATGATTAAGGTGGGTGTCAAGCATCAGCTGAAATCTTCAATTGAAGAACAGAAGCCCAATGCAACCGTGGAAGCTCTTATCAGCAATGCCAGCTATGCCATACAGATGGCAAATGATTTTCTCGAACGTTCAAAGCCCATCGAAGCTATTTTCTACTTTCGCCGGGCCAAGGAAAACTGCTTCAAAGTGTATGATATTCTGAAGATAGAAATTCCTGATACCTATGAGAAAGATAAGGTTGACATGCAGAACAAGGTTTATATAGAAAAAGAAAAGAAGAACTAAAACTCCCTGGCGTCCTGCAGATCCTGGTTCTTTTTTAGCACTCTCAGGGCCATCACCCGCACCGTGCGGTTCCGATGGCCCAGCAGTTCAACCACCCTCTCCCGGGTCTTCTCATCAAGCCGGTATGACATCAAGGCTTCCAGAACCACTGCCAGTAAAGTGGGCCTTGTCCCGGCTTCCTTATCAAGTTTTTCAACCAGGACAGTATAGATACGGTCATCAATGATGCTCAGGTTCTTTATAGCTGCTATCTGTACACTCATGCTTGAATCATTCAACGTATCTACTATGGCGGGAAGGCATACATACCTTGTACCGTAATCTTCTATCGCCAGCAATCCAACGATAGACCCTTCACGAATCAACCAGTCATCACTCTCAAGGCCTTCAATGTAAATGGTAGCATCCAGCGCGTCCCTGTAGGGGGTCAGGGCCTTGATTGCATACCAACGAACATTTTCATTGCGGTGATTCTTTGCCAGTTCCCTGATTTTATCATGGGCTTTTTCTGATTTTCGCAACGTAAGGGACTGTAAGGCATGAATGATGACCGCATCATGCCGGTCATCAAGGGCCTTGATGAGGGCCCGTGTTGACTCTCTGGATGTATAGTTACCAAGCCTGCCTGCAGCCTGCTCCCTGGTCACCCAGCTTGTACTGTTCATCTGCCGTATTAATTTTTCTACTTCTTCCCTGTCACTTCTTTTTATCACGGAATTTGAACACTGTATACACACAAACCCCGTTATAATAATAACAACCAGGCAGCGAAGTACATCAGTAATCCTTTTTACGTAATAACCTGTCAAACAGACTATCCTCCCGGTCTCTACGGATGATCTTGTTTCTGCGATCATCGATAACATAATAGTCGAACCACGAAGACAGGACTTTTGATGGAACAATACGTGGAGAGGTTGGTGCGCTGTTTTTTTCCACAACCACCTCTTCACGATCTTTCAGTACGTATGATTTGAGTATATTTTCCTTCACGTTGGCTACTTCCACTTCTCCTTCAAATACTGCCACCCGTGTCTCATTTCGTGTGGTTATTACACCGAAATCCGTTCCCCGCACGCCGGCAACAGCTGTAGGGGTTTTAAGAACCAGTGAGCCTCTCTTAAAGGTTTTTTTCACGATCAACCTGAGTTTACCCGTTAACATGCGAACCTTTGTGGGGGGGTCTGTATCCTTCAGTTTTAATCCAGCCACGTTAACCACTGAAACTTCTTTAATAAAGAGTTTTGTTCCATCATTCAGAAGTACGGTCACAAAAGACTGCTTGCCTGTGCGTATTTTATCATCGTTGTATATCACCGTATTCAAATCGGGAACACTTCGTTTCCCTGTTTTCATGGAGGTAATATCAACATTTCCTACCAGCTGCACAACTTTTCCAATAGGTTTGGCGTACACACCGGTGGTGATCATCAGGATGCAGGACATCGCCACCACATAATATTTCAGGTTCATCATACTCCCCCATTTTTTCATAGTACACTACAGTATACCCGGTATATTTTTTTTCAGGCAATAAAAATTACCTTCACCGCCTGGCATTTAACAGTATGTCATACTGCAGAAAGAATTTCTTAGTACGAAGAATATATCCCCTCGTTTCATCAAAAGGCAGCAGTGCAATAAAATAGTCATCGTCGGCATAGGTACGATTCGATTTCCACTTGTTCACATTTCCCGCGCCGGCATTATACCCCGCCACCATCTCCTCGAAATCACCGTTGAAATACCCCTTCAACCATTTCAGGTAATGGGTACCCATACGTATAGAGGTACATGGATCCTTGAGAGTATAAGATTTCATCTTCAGCTGACTGGCAATGTCCCTGGCTGTGGGGGGCATAAGCTGCATAAGCCCCACTGCTCCCGCCGGTGAAACTGCCTGCGGGTTATACATTGACTCCGCCTTTATGACAGCGTAGATCATCTTCCTGTCAATTCCAAATTTCTCCGAGGCTTCATTCACGCATTCACTGAAGGCATAGGGCAGGAGGGCAGCTACAAGCCTTTCCGGCAGCACCGATATATCCTCATCGAGGTCATAGGCCTTTAAAAGATTGAGCAGGGCACCGGCCGCAACAGAATAGTGATTGTATTCCTTACCGTAATGAAATGCCATCAGCGCCCTGTCGTGGGTCACTTCTTCTGTATCCGGAAGAATACCCAGTTCACGGCGAATCCCCTCCTGGTATCCCACCTTGAAAAAATGCTTCAATGACTGTATATGGTTTGCCGCAGCTGAACGCGTATCCTTTTTGGATAGTGCGTCTACCATGCGCTGATCGGTTTCAATCCATGACGCAGATTTCATGACTTTCAGCCGCTGGTCACGGCTTTGGAAATTTTTCTCAATGAAAAAAAGCATCAGGTGGGCATGCCGTCCCCCAACACTGTCATTTTTTTTCACTGCCGCATTAAAATCTTTCTTAAGCTGACCTGTATCTTTTCGGCCTGCAAACTTCTCCATGTACAGCCAGGTATAGGATGATCCCGGATGCATGGCCAGCAACTCCCTTTCCATCTGCAGGGCTTCATCTTTCCTGTTATTTTTTCTGTACAGCTTTTCAAGCCAGTACCGGGCCCTGTCCGCATCCTTCCCCTCGGGAAACAACCGTAGTGACTGTTCAAGGTATGCCATCACCTTCTTCTCATCACCACCGGCAAGAGAATCACGGGCAAGAAACCAGAGCAGAACTTCAGAGTAACGGTCATCCGGATAATCCTGTACATGCATGGTACAATACTTTCTGAAGTCAGCGTTCTTTCGCTCTTCAAGGTACACGGCAATTCGCCTAAGGGCTCGTTTTCTGGACTCATGGGCACCCTTGAGAACTGACTTGTATACTTTCACCGCACCATACCTGCTGCCCTTGCCCCACAGTTCATCTGCCATGGTCATCAGTAGACTGGTATACAGTACGCTGTCAGATTTACGGGCATGTATTATCTTCTCGGCCGCGTCCCTTTTTCCCCCGCGAACAAGGGCCCTGATTGCGTATTTCAACGCCACCTCATCACCCTGGCTGGCAAGAAGAGAGGCAGCTCTTGTATATTCACCCCCGTAATACAGGGCCCTTCCAAGTTTCACCTGCCGGGGGGATGTCAATGTCACACCCTGTTTTCCCAACAACTCTTCAATTCTCCTGGCTGCAATTGCCGACTGCCATGTTGACACGTCTATATCAAGCACCCGCAAATACCACTTCACCGCTTCTGAGAAATCATCAGTATTTTCCTTCACCGAACCAAGACGGATCCGTATAAGCTGCAAAGAGGAGTTATCATCGTATTCCTTTTCAATTGCCATCAGGGTCTTTTCGGCATCACCGAATTTTTTCATTCTCCCCTGTGCCCGGGCCTTCAGTATGCAGGCATCCCTGTACCGGGCAGTTTCGTCCCCGTCAAGCAGGTCAACGAACTTGATCACGTAGTGATCTTCATTGTACAGGTAGAATAACCGCGCCACCTGGTATACGGATTCATCATACAGTGGAGACTTGAAGTGAAAACCGGTAACAAAACTGTATACCGGCTGGGCATACAGGGTCAGATCCATGTTACGATGAGTTGAAAAACAACTGTTGGCAAAATGAAGCATGGCTTTTTTATAGTCTTTCCTGTCATTATACGCCTGCCCAAGCAGAAAATGCTCACCCCACGAAAGATTTTTTTTCCCGGCCAGTTTTTTGATCACATCTTTACTGCTTCCATAAAAACCCAGGGTAGAAAGGTCATTTGTGCTGCCGTCCTGCTGGGCACATGAAAGCATGATGATGGTAATAAGCAGAATTACTGTTTTTTTCATTTCATACCTGTATAGTTTTTAGAAGTATTCTTTATATTCCGGGAGTTCCTGCAGTTGTGGATTATCCCAGATCATGTCATAAAATGACTGTTCATCCCGCAACCGGTAATAATTGTCGTAATGTATAGTGAGAAATCGTTCTTTTTTCTCTTCGGGGGCCAGCCTGTTAATATGGGCAACCACCCGATCAAAGGTAAGGGGTTTCATTTCCAGCTGTTCCCTTATTGTGGCAGACCCGTAAATATAGGCGATAAAGGCATACCTTTTGCCATGCTTTGCTTTTTTTATTGCCCGCACATATTTATACAGACGCATTGAGAAAAGGGTGTCCCGGTAATGATCAGCCATTATCATCTGTGTCTCAGCTACCTTTTTATCCCTGTACCCCAGGTGCAGATAATGCCTGGGCTTTACCGCGTCTGAACCGGCAATAAGCCCTGCAAAACCGTTTAGCAGTGACATGGTATCCTCAAGGTCCCTCTTGAGCACACTGCGATACAGCTTAATAAGCAGTTCCTGCGATTTGCGTATCTCCCTGTACGACTCACCGAACCTGAACTTCATATAAAGAAACTGGCCAAGTATATCATGCTGAATGGCTTTCTTGAAAATATCCCGTTCCCGTTCGGTTCCGAAATTTGAAACAGTTGAGTCGATGAAATAAAAGAAATACTTGTTGTCTTTCAATCCCTTTTCAGCTTTTCGCTGCTCACCGGCACTTAAGCTGCTCTTCGTTCTTTGTGCCCGCAGGTCCTGTGTCATACTGCCCGAAATACACATGACGCAAAGAACGAATGCAGTACATGACCATTTCCCCATTCCGTGTAACCCCTGTATCGGTATCCATATCCCGTAGCGGTCTTTGCCGCCATATTGTGCCTCGGTCCAATGTACCGTCATCTACCAAATATGGTAATTATACATCAGATACCCCCTTCGGTTTCAAGTAGAAAATGAAACCGGGCTTTGCTTGACAGCCGTAACCGTAGTATTTATACTTTTCATACTTTATACAAGGGGACATTCTCCCGGGGGGACATGATGAAAAAAAAGATACTTCCTGTTGTCATTATACTTATTGCGGGCATGCTGGCCCAGTGCGCAAGTTTTGATCCGGCCATGTTCAAGAAAAAACCTGCCGCACGTATTACGGGGGTGGACATAGAATCCATTACGCTGAATGATATAACCTTCCTCTTTGATGTGGCAATTGACAATCCTTACCCCATCACCATACGGCTGGCCGGGGTATCATTTGATTTCCTGGTGGAGAATGACCGTGTGTTCTCATCAAAAACCAGTAAAGAAATTCGGGTAGAGCGGCAATCTTCCAGCACCACACCTCTCAGTGTCACCATAACCTACAAGGAGCTGGCCAGGGCGGTTTCAAACTATACCAAGCGTGAGTACATATACTGCACAATCAGGGGTGACATTCTCGTAAAGGTTCCAAACCTGGGCATCCCGGATGTGCCCTCTTCACTCAAATTTCCCTACAGCGTAAAAAAGAAGGTTCCCGCGTTGAAGCCCAAACTTGCACTGAAAAATTTTAAGCTGCATATGCCTTCCATGCAGGAAGTATTGAACTCACTTGCAAAACAGGGCTCAGGGGTTAGCCCCCGGCAGGCCTACGGTATGCTTGATTCCCTCCTGTCGGGAAAGAGCAGCGGTTCACAGGGTATTGATCCTTCAAAGTTAGACATTCCAATCAAGATGAGTTTTGATATAGTTATGAAGAATGAAACCCGTGCCAAAATGAACTTTACCAACTGCGCCTATAACTTTTTCATGGATGGAGAAAGCCTTATCACCGGCAACACCGACAAGACCTATACCAGCGGAAGTACATCGGTGATACGGGTGATGAACACCTTCTCATCCAGGAAGATAAGTTCCAATATACAGCAGGCCCTGAAAAAGAACAGTGCAGATTACAAGCTTAAGGGACAGGCGTCAATGAAACTGCCTGCCTCGGTAAAGAAGACCCCCCTTCTTATGAATTTCGATGAAACCGGGGGACTTAACTGGTAACCCTGATAACTGGTTGACAGTACTACATCCATTGATACACAGGTTGGAAAATTATCAACACTGGAGAAACCCACATGGATTTTATACCGGTAATTCTGGCCGGCGGCGCAGGAACACGATTGTGGCCCCTGAGCCGCGAAGATAAACCCAAGCAATTCCATAACCTTTCAGGGGAAGGAACCCTGCTTGAAATGACAATAAAAAGAATGGTTCCCCTCAGTCCCGAATACTGTCTTACCGTAACCTCCCGGGCATACGAGGAGGCCTCGGCTGAACAGATTAAAAAAACGGGGGTGGACGGGGCAATTATCAGCGAACCCTTCCCCCGCAACACCGCCGCAGCCGTACTGTATGCCGCCACCTATCTGCATAAAAAATTCGGCGATGCCATAATGGCCGTTCTTCCCGCCGACCACTATATCAAGTCACCCGAAAGCTTTATCGATATTATGAAAAAGGCCATACACGAGGCCCGCGAAGACAGGCTGGTCACCATCGGCGTTACCCCTACCTACCCGGAGACAGGATACGGCTATATCAAGGCTTTCCAGGATCCCGGCGAAACCAGGCAGGTGGAGATGTTCGTTGAAAAGCCAAACCTTGAAACCGCCAAGAAATACCTGTTAGAGGGTAACTATTTCTGGAACAGCGGCATTTTTGTCTGGAAAGTATCGGTTATTATAGAATGCTTCAAAAAACTCATGCCCGATCTGTATAACGCCTTCGAACCCATGCGCAATCTTGATACTGATGCGCTTGCAGCAAGCAGCGGAAAAGCCTGGGAAGTCAAAAAAAAGGTATTCGAGACCATTGAATCTGTCTCCATCGACTATGGTATCATGGAGAAGGCAGACCGCCGGGTAGTCATTCCCGGCGAGTTCGGCTGGGCTGATCTTGGCAGCTGGCCCTCCATCGATGACATTCTTAAGCCCGATGACTGCATGAACAGAACCCCCACTCCGGAGAAGGTGATATTTCACAACTCCCGCGATTGCTCAGTCTTCACCGAACAGCGAAGGATTGCCGTTGTAGGCCTGAATGACGTGGTGATAGTTGAGGCCGGTAACGATGTACTGGTAATGGATAAAAACTCCGCCCAGCAGGTACGCGAGGTGGTTGATATGATACGAGAGAAAAGCTGATTACCCTATACCCCTGAAATGAAGGACTTGATAACATTTCGTTCTTCATCCATGTGTTCTTTTGTTGACGCCAGGGAAAAATCAACGGCCGCGGCAGTATACTCGGAAAGACCATAATGGAATACCGGTATACCCCGGCTGTTGAGATATTCTGCATGTATCTCAAGTGCCCCCGCTACGGGATTCCTGGTACCAGCCCTTACCTGTTTCCCTGTTGACCTGTATTCCTCTACGATCCAGGTAAAAGACAGCGGGTCAATTATCCCCACGCTGTACACATACCAGTCATCAGCACAGTCTATCAGCATTTGCTGCATGTACCTGTCAAGAATGGAATGGGCAGGACACAAAAATTCACCGCAGATCTTGCTTCCAAAAAGTGACAGGTGCCTGCCCTCATCACCGTGGTGCACCAGGGGATGGGCAAGACATCCAGGCTTTCCGTATGAGAGATATCCCTGGAAAGGACAGATATGGGACATGAAGTCCCGCACCACAGTCCCTTTCCCGGTGCATGGCACTGCTTCCCCATCACCCGTATCAGGGCATGATCCATGAACATAGTTCCCGGTAAAATATTTCAATACACGGTCACAGTTCTCACGTGATATATCCTGCAGGTTAAAGATGCCGCAACAGGCGCTGCATCCCAGGT
Organism: uncultured Leptospiraceae bacterium; assembly: GCA_964629365.1. GTDB lineage: Bacteria > Spirochaetota > UBA4802 > UBA4802 > UB4802 > M55B154. The sequence continues at coordinate 23,914 of CAZVRB010000015.1, read as the reverse complement.
TTTTTCCAGGTTGACATAGTGAAAATGACATAAAAAAAACAGGTACTCCTGTATTTTTGATTGTTAAACGGGAAAATACACAATATATTTTCCGTATACCATGATGCACGGAAGAAAAGAATCCAATGACCTGTATACATTATAATACCAGCGGCAATTTCATCAATTATTATTCATTGCTGAACATACCCCCTGAAGCCTCCCGGGATGCTGTTCGTGCATCTTTCTGCAGCATGGTGAAGCTTCTTCACCCGGATATCACCGGCACAGACTCCATGGTAATAAGGGAAGAACTGGGAATCCTGGTGCAGGCATACCGCACACTTATAGACGAACACAGCAGGCTGCAATATGATTCCCAGCTCAGGCAGCATGATATCAAGGCTGTGGTAGTGGGGCATATTGTTCCCCGAAAAAGGGTTAAATATTCATTCTCACTCAAAGACCTTCTGCGTTCACGTCTTCTCAGCAAGAAGATACGACGGCGTGACCGTATATACAATTTCGGGCAGGATATCGAAATTTTCATAACCCCCCGTGAAGCGGAAGAAGGGGCCCTGGCATTCGTGGAACTGCCATCAAGGGTAAGCTGCCCCCTGTGTTACGGCAGCGACCGCGACTGTCATCTCTGTCATGGTGTAGGACGTATCGCAAGCACTACCAATCTACAGGTGGATATCCCCCCGGGACTGCACGACCAGACCTACGTAGACGTAGACCTTCTCAGTATGCGGCCCGACCGTTTTACCAGTTTCACCATGAAATCGGTACGCATCAAGTTTACCATTATTTCCGGTGATCAAAACGAATCCTGACAGAACCGCCGTGTTTATCGTCAAACCCTTCCACTTCAGCCATGGTTGTAATGAACTCTTCCGACTTTTTCAACGCCCCTTCAGTGAGAAACTGAAAAGAGGTGCGGCGCAGAAAGGTTTCAACCCCAAGTCCGGATGAATAGCGGGCCGCACCACCGGTGGGAAGTACATGATTTGTCCCGGAATAATAATCCCCCACAGCCACCGGTGCATGTCCCCCAAGGAAAAGGGAACCCACGTTTTTAATGGATGTAAGATACTCCAGCGGATTGTGTACTATCAGCTCCATGTGTTCGGGACCGTACCTGTTTGAAAACTCGATGCATTCCTCCAGTGAATCTGCCAGCAGAATAAGGCCGCTGTTTTCAATGGATGTTTTCTTGATCTGGTGGCGTCCTGATCCGCTTTCAATATCACGGGTTATACCCTGCTCTACCTTCTTTGCCAAATCCGGCGAGGTGGTAATCAGTACGGCGATAGCCCGTTCTTCATGTTCAGCCTGTGAAAGCAGATCGGTGGTCACCCATTCGGGATTGGCGGATTCATCTGCGATAACCAGCACTTCACTTGGACCAGCCATGGAATCAATCTGAATTACCCCCAGGCTGAAAAGATATGTCTTCGCTGCGGTTACATAGATGTTCCCCGGGCCAACGATGATGTCGGCGGCGGGCACCGTTTCCGTTCCAAATCCCGCCGCGGCGATGCCGTGGGCTCCCCCTGACTTGAGTATGTTCTTTACACCCAGCACACGGCATACCGCACCGATGGTATGTGGAACCCCTCCATTCTCATCAGGGGGGGTAATCACGGTTATCTCGCTGGCCCCGGCTATCTGCGCCGGTACCACCCCCATCACCACCGATGAAGGATAGGAGGCCTTGCCGCCTGGTACGTATATACCAACCTTCTCAATAGGCTGGTACATCATCCCCAGCGTGATTCCGTCCTCCCGGGTATATATAATTGAATCCCGCTTCTGATGTGTGTGAAATTCCCACACGTTATCACGTGCCATTTTAAAGGCATCCAGCACTTTGTCAGACGTATTGCGGTATGCATTTTCAATTTCCTCTTCGGTTGCCATCACCGAGTCAAGCTGTACCCCGTCAAACTTCTTGGTATACTCTTTTACCGCCTGATCACCCTTCTTCTGCACAGCGGTTACTATGGGGACAACGTCGCGTATCATTATACTGCTGAAATCTTCACCGAAACGATTGAAAAGACCATCAAGTTCGGCCTGGCTAAGCTCTTTCAGCCGTTTAATTGGAATCATACACTGCTCCTTGCAAAGTGTTATATACCTGATAAAGTATCACATTCACAACAACGCACCAATATATCAAGCAACATTTATTCTTGACTTTTCGCCATCATGCAACCACCATTAATTGTAAAACCAGATGTGGAGTTGTTATGCGTGTATTAATTTTAATTCTGTCTATCATACTAGTTACTTCTTTTGCTCAACTTGATGTTGAGGCAAAAAATATTACACCGCAACTATATTTAAAAATCGAAACCAGGATTTTTGAATCTGACATGAAAGAAGATACAAGAAATCGCATCATACGAAAGCATGGGGTCTCCGTTGACCAGTATAACAGGTATCAGAAAAAAATTGAGAGTGACCCGCAATTAAAGGCGAAGCTTGGAAAACTCAGAATGAAGATGTACAGCGACCTGTATACAGAATAACTCAATTTCGAGGTCATGCAATGAACGTAAAATGTCCACAATGCGCCCACCAGTACAGCCTTCCAGACCAGGATGTGCGGGGAAAGAAAACCTACTTCTACTGTGATAACTGCGGACACAGGGTAATCATCGACAGGCGAACCCGGGCCATCTCATTAAAAGGCACGGTGGGTGAACTCTGGGAGGCCATTCCTTTCAGCTGCAGTGCAAGGCTGCTTTTCATATCTGTGCTGTTTCTCGTAGTATCTTTATTACTTGGCATCATATCCCTGTTCATTTTCCGTGAGAACATGAGCTACCTGGTTGCCCATCCCATGGTTGCCGGTGGACTTATCGCAGTTGTTCTTGCCCTTCTGTATCTTCTGTTTCTTATTGCCTCATTCTACATGGCGGCATTTACCAGCAACAGGATCCGTTTCCATGAAGACCATTCTCTTTCTTCCATTACACCACAGTTCAGGAACAGCTTTCCTGTATTGCTATTGCTTGCCTTCTTTCCCATTATACTGTATGTACTGCTTCTCCCTGTTTCCTTTTTAAAGACATACGGACTTATCTATGCCGGTATACTTTTCCCCATACTGCTGCCCTTTCTTGTTATATTTATCGTGTTTTCCGCCTCTCCCCAGCTTACCTGCGCTTTCCTTGCGTATGAAACCCGTACAGTACGTGATAGCATCAACAATTATTTTTCATTCATTATCAGGGAGAATTTCACTATATTCCTGTATATATGTTTCTCACGCATCATCAGTATGCTCACATTACTGGTTGTTCTTTTCATTACCATTGGGGTTACATCTTTTTTTCTCGGTTCAGTGGCAGCACTTGCTGATACCTCAATTTATTCGGTAATTCCCCAATTTTTTGCCTCCATCGTGGCACAGGTTACAGACCCGCAGGCCGTGGCTACAGGTTTTCCGCCACAGGTAAAACTTGGTCTCAGCATACTCCTTGCCATGGGTGTTATTGTATTCATTGTGATCATTTCCATATACCTGATCATCTACCAGGTATTATGCACCCTGTCATTCCATATAATGGAAGCCAGCCCAAAGAAGTCATTAAATGCCAATGCCATGATTATCGCCGGGATGCTGGCGGTGTTTCTCATTGCTGGATCACTTTTGCTGATGATTCTCGTATAGCAGGCCCTTTACCACCCGGGTTGAAGAAGCCTCAGGGCGTTGTTATATAATATCATTAAACGGTCTGAATGGTCTTCTATCATGCGACCAATGGGTTCCAGGTACCTGCTGCTCTTTAGCAGGGGAAAGTCGCTGCCAAAGAGAATCTTCTCCGGGCCGCAGGCATCAATGGCCATGGGGTATATCTTCTCGTTATACAGGTAGGGGGTTGCCGCGGTATCGTAATAGACGTGGGAAAGGGCTGCCTGTACCTCGGGCATCAATTCGTAGAACAATAGTCCCCCTCCCCAGTGTGAAAGTATAATCGGTACATCGGTATAATCTTTTACTATATCATAGAGTATATCTATATCAGGACTGTATTTTCCCTTGTACACATGCCCAACGGGTTCGTTCACATGCACGCACACCGGCAGCCCGTACCGGGCTGCTTCTTCAAGTACTGTTCTCAATATAAGTGGATTATCACCTTTCATCCCTTCCCGGTAAAACGATATCTCCCCCACCCCGTGAAGCCCCATTTCATGAATTGCGGCCACCTGTCGGGGTATGCTGCCGCTTTCCAGGGCAATAGATCCAAAGGCCCATACTTTCTTTTCACTTTTCTCATGGGCCGCGGCAAGATAACGGTTATGCATTTCAGCATAATGGGGAACCTGCCATGTAAAGCCCATGGCCACTGCACCATGCAGATCATCCTCTTCTATTACCTGCAGCAGGTCTTCAAGGGTTGCAATCTTTGCCCGCTCCTGGTCGTATATGCAGAACAACTGTTGATCATCCAGAAACCTTGACCTGTTTTTCACCAGGTCGGGGGGGAAGATATGGGTATGAAAATCAATAACCTTCATAATACCATTACTTTTTTTCAGAAGTTTGCCTCGATAAATGTCGATGACAGTAGCGTATGGTGCAATATCCATTATGCATGGTATACAGGATAGCGCAATATTTTATTACAATTAACCCTAATTCATGGAAGAGAATTCATTGACATATTCACTGGACAAAGCCAGGAACGGGGCACCAACCCTTTCTGTCATTGATGAATCAGGTTCACGTGTCTACCTGCACAGCCGCTATGACCCCGCAAGGGAAGCCGGTGTGGCGGCAGACACTATCGACCCTGCCCGGTATGATGTGCTGGTGGTGCTGGGAACAGGTCTTGGATATCACCTCACACCGGTTCTTGAATCCATTGACAGGTATCGACAGGTATTACTGGTAGAATTCCTGGATATTCAGGGTGAAATAACTGAAAATTTTACCTGTCCTGCCCTGCTACGCAACAGTAATGTACACCTCATCTCCGGCCAGCATACCGGCACGGTGCTTGAATTTCTTTCTGCAACACTTGATTTTGACAATGCCAGGGGGATACAGGTGTATGAACACCCCCCTTCTGTACGTGCCTTTTCCCGTTACTATGATGAGATTCGTCAGGCAGTGGGTAATCTTATCAACCGTAAATCCGGTAATCTCATCACCCGCATGTCCCTGGGCTGGAAGTACCTCAAAAACGGGCTCATTAACCTGCAGCTTCTGTCACGTGTATTTCCAGTAGCCGCGTTATATAACACTTTTAAGGATATGCCTGCAATCATCCTTATACCCGGTCCTTCCCTTGACAGCCACCTGTCCATCATTGCCCGCAGTCAGCAGCAAGTGTACATAATAGCCGTGGATTCTGCCCTGCCCTCATGCAGGGCATTGGGTATTGTACCGGATGTATGCCTTTCAATTGATCCACAGTCACAGGTAAACGCCCACACATTCAACTGGCATACTGCCGATACTATTCATGTACGGTCGGCAACGTCACATCCTGCCACCATGGGACATCCGAATACGTTTTTGTCCCTCAACAGCCACCCCACGGCACAGGCCGTTGAGGAGATGTACCCCCACGTCATCGGTTCGGTTGACAGTAAAACGGGAACGGTTGCAGGGGATGCCATCCTTTTTGCCGAAAAAGCGGGCTTTAATCCCGTACTGGTAACGGGACTTGATTTCTCATTTCCCGGGTTGAAGATTTACGCATCTGACAGCCAGTATCAACACACCTACAGGACCCGGTCAAACCGCTTGTTAACCGCTCCAGGTCTTAACATGGAATATATCATGCAGTCATCCGGCGGTATGATCCGTGACGGCCTGCACACCAGGAAATCATTTCTTCAGTACATGGATACTATTGAATCCCTGGCCGGTGATACCGGCAACACGGTATACCAGTCGCATGGACCCGGGCTGCCTCTGAAATCCATACAGGGCACAGACCCCGCTGAATTCATGCGCAGCCACGCCCGGGCTACACTATCGAAAAAAACGTACTGTAACCGGATATTGAAGGGTATACAGCCCCTTGACAGGACAGTATCCCTTCAGGAGATCCGCAGAGTTTTCACAGACCACACCATACAGGCACGAATAATTGACGCATCACTCCATAACCCTGAAGAAAAGATAAGGGCAAAGGCATTGCGTTTATTTCATGATTTTACAAAGTAATTTTCTATACACAGGAGAAAAAAAATGAAAGTGGGAGTAACAGGAATTTTTGCATCCGGCAAGGGCACCGTATGCGGGATGTTCGAAGAGCTTGGCGCCATTGTCATCGATACCGATATTCTGGCCCGGGACGTGGTGGCCCCCGGAACCGGTGGATTACAGAAACTGGTTGATGAATTCGGTGATGATATCGTGAGCGAAGATGGTCAACTCAATCGCCGTTACCTGGCAAACGTGGTTTTTAAAGATGATCAGAAAGTGCAGCAGTTAAACAGCATTACCCATCCATTAATTCTGCAAAGAGCCATGGATATCGTCGAAGAAAATCCCGGGCGCATATTCATGATTAATACCCCCCTGCTGTTTGAGAGCGGTTTTGACCGGTTCATGGATTCTAATATCGTGGTAGTAGCCCAAACTGACCAGGTGCTTGACCGGGGAGTGAAGCGTGACGGTATATCCAGGGAGGAAATACAGGAAAGATTGAAATACCAAATTTCACTCAATGAAAAGAAAAAATTGGCCGATTATGTAATAGATAACTCAGGTACGCCCGAAAATACCAGGAAACAGGTAGAAGAAATATGGAACATTTTGAATATGAAAACCAAAAACCGGTAAAGGAGAAGAGTGTCTACCTCCTTCACCTTGATGCGCCGAGAATAATTATCATATGCTCGGTTGTTATCGGTATAGTGATTGTCACCTTCCTGCTGGGAATGAATTTGAGCGGTAATAAAGGCCCCTCCAGTATGGCTTCCGGGGAAAATACGCTTTTACCTCCCGGACTGGAAGATGGATCTTTTAACTCGCTGCCGGGTGAATCATCACTTCTGGATTCTTCAACTAATCCCCTGATCATGGACAAGGAAAAGGAAAACATGCTTATGCCCGGTCATAATAAATATTCAGGGGACATAGATAAAAGTGAAAAAAATATTGCCGATTCAGGAAAAGATTCCGGGGATACAGAGGATGTTCTCAACCGTGAGGTTATTGAAAAGGTGGTGCCTCCAAAGAAGATAGAATCCGAAAAAAAATCCAGTGCACCCAAAAAATCGAAAAAGATTGCACGGAGCGAAAAGCCTAAAAAAACTACCCGAAAAAAGGAAGTAGTAGAGGTTTCATCTACCCACAAAAAGCCCGTTCACAAGGCAATACCAAGGGGACAATACGTGATCCAGGTCGCGTCATTTGATACCAGCTCAAAAGCATCAAGTGAAGTTGGCCGGCTGAAGCGACTTCGATTTGACGCCTTCATTGACAGGGCAAAAGTGGGGGGGAAAACCTTTTACAGGGTACGAATTGGCCCCATTCCATCAAAGACACGGGCCATATCAATGCTGAATAATATACAGGACATGGAACGATACCGCACCAGTTACATGGTACAGGAATAGTTTCCTGTCGAGGATCACCGCAAAGACGCAGAGGACGCGAAGTACGCAAAGATATAATAAAATATGATAGTTTTCCCCAACATTCCGGAATGAGCCATAAATTTTATATCTCTTTGCGCTTCTCTGCGTCTTTGCGGTAAAAAAAACAATTCTTTCTCTTTACTCTTTTTCTTCGAAGATTACCGCGAAATCTATTACCGCGTCATCATCGTCTATACTGAGCAGGGTGACCCCCATTGTGGTTCTTCCCTGTGTTGATACATCCTTTGCAAGCAGGCGTATGGTCATACCTTTTCTTGAGGCAATGATTATCTCGTCTTCCGGAAAAACGGTATGAATTCCCACCGCGTTTCCATTTTTTGCCCCCTTCTTGAAGTAGGTCATTCCTTTACCACCCCGTCCCCTGGTGGCGAAGTTCTTGTAGCTTACCTTCTTTCCGAAACCTTTTTCTGTTACCATGAAAAGGTCTGCTTTCAGGTTCACCACGTCTATGCCAATAATTTCGTCATCCTTTGCAAGACGCATACCGATTATACCTGCAGAGTTTCGGCCCATGGATCGCATCTTGGATATATTGGTACGCAGAAGCAATCCGTGGCGTGTTGCAATAACCACGTCATCGTTCATATGCACATACTTCACGTCTACCAGTTCATCGTCTTTTTTCAGGTTCAGGGCTATAATTCCACCCTTCTTGGCATTGGAAAAATCCTTTACCGCGGTCTTTTTCATAATGCCCTGACGTGTAACCATGCAGAGAAAATCTTCATCATTAAAATCAGGAACAGCACATATGGCGGTAATATTCTCCTGGCTTGAAAGGTTGATTATACCCTTCAACGATTTACCCCTGCTGGTTTTAGACGCAACCGGTATTTCATATATTTTCATGCCGAAGATCTTTCCCTTGTTGGAGAACAAGAACAGCGTATCATGGGTGGAAGCGATACTCATCTTCGAGATATAATCTTCCCGCTTCAAGGCGGCCCCGGTTACCCCTTTCCCGCCCCGACGCTGCTTTTTAAACGTATCAACCGGAAGCCTGCGAATAAAACCATCATTTGAAATGGTAATAACCATGTCCTCTTCAGCGATAAGGTCTTCAACATCGAAACTGGTGGTGGCATCTCCACCTGCCAGTATCTCGGTTTTCCGGGGATTACTGTACTTATTTTTTATTTCCTGAAGCTCTTCTTTTATGATGTTCAGAATTTTTTTATCACTTTTTAATATGGCCTTGAGTTCAGCAATAAGCTTCATCAGTTGTTTCAGTTCATCCACAATCTTCTGTACTTCAAGGCTTGTAAGGCGCTGCAATCTCATATCAAGAATAGCTTTTGCCTGCACATCAGAAAACTTGAAACGTTTGATAAGGTTTTTACTGGCTTCATCAACTGTCTTTGATGCCCTTATGATCTTAATTACTTCGTCAATATTATCCAGGGCTATCTTCAGTCCTTCAAGTATATGGGCACGTTCTTCAGCTTTTCTGAGCTCATACTGTGTACGCCGCACAATAACGGTTTTGCGGTGCAGAATGTAATGGGACAGCACCTCCTTCAGGTTAAGCATCCTGGGTTCACCGTTCACCAGTGCCATCATGTTCACACCAAAGGTTGATTGTAACTGGGTATGCTTGTACAGCTGGTTTATTATTATACTGCTGTTGGCGTCCTTTTTAAGACCGATCACAATTCGAAGTCCGGTTCTATCAGATTCATCCCGCAGTTCATTGATACCCTCTAACAACTTGTTGTTCACCATGTCTGCGATACGGGCAATCAGTGAAGCCTTGTTTACCTGGTAGGGAAGTTCCGTTACAATTATGTATTCCTTGTTCCGTTTTCCTTCCTCTACATCCAGCCTGGAACGAACGATAACACTTCCCTTACCTTTCGTGTAGGCCTTGTAAATCCCATCTGTACCCATGATTATCGCCCCTGTGGGAAAGTCGGGACCTTTTATTATTTTCATCAACTGTTTCGGGGTGATATCCGGATCATCAATAAGAGAAATTGTACCGTCAATTATCTCCCCAAGGTTATGAGGAGGAATATTGGTAGCCATACCAACAGCTATACCGGATGATCCGTTTACCAGGAGGTTAGGAAAAGCAGAGGGAAGAACCACTGGCTCCTGCCTGGTCTCGTCAAAGTTTGGAATGAAATCAACTGTTTCCTTGTCAATGTCCTTCAGCAATTCCTGGGCAATGGCGGTAAGGCGGGCCTCTGTATACCGATACGCGGCTGCGGGGTCACCATCAACCGAACCGAAGTTACCCTGGCCGTCAACAAGCCGGTGACGCATTGAAAAATCCTGGGCAAGCCTTACAATGGTGTCATATATTGCTGCATCACCATGGGGGTGAAAGTTACCGATAACTTCACCCACGATCTTCGCCGACTTTACATACGGTCTATCGTTTCTCCACGCCCGTTCATTCATGGCATGAAGAATTCGTCGGTGAACCGGTTTCAACCCATCCCGCACGTCAGGAAGGGCTCGACCGGCGATTACGCTCATGGCATAATCCAGGTATGAGCGCTTCATTGAGTCTTCTATCTCAACATTATATACCTTTGTAAAAAGATCACCCTGCTCGTTGTCTTTTTTCTTATCTTTACTATTACCTTTTTCAGCCACGACAGATTAACTCCAATTTTAAAAAATTATTTCTAGCTGTGAATTTAAAGGTCGAGGTTCTGCACGTGTTTTGCGTTGTCCTCGATGAACTTTCTCCGGGGTTCAACCGCATCACCCATTAGTATGGAAAATGTCTCTTCGGCCTCTACCTCATCTTCAAGTGTCACTTTCAGCATCATGCGCTTTTCTGGATCCATGGTTGTTTCCCACAGCTGGTCAGGATTCATCTCACCAAGACCTTTATACCGCTGCATGCTGACTTTTGATGTACTCCTGTCAATTTCATTGAACAGCCTGTCTCTTTCTTCATCATTGAACACGTAATGAACCTCTTTACCTACCCGTATATTGTACAGTGGCGGCTGTGCAATATAGAGATACCCGTTCCGTATAAGATCCGGCATATATCGGTAGAAGAAAGTTAACAGCAATGTTCGAATATGTGAACCGTCAACATCGGCGTCTGTCATTATTATTATTTTGTGATAGCGTGCCCGGGTGATATCGAACTCGTTTTCACCTATGCCCGAACCTATGGCGGTTATGATAGTCTTGATTTCCTCGTTTGACAGTACCTTGTCAAGACGGGCCTTTTCCACGTTAAGAATTTTACCCTTAAGGGGCAAAATCGCCTGGAACCGCCTGTCCCTGCCCTGTTTCGCAGAACCACCGGCAGAATCACCCTCAACAAGATATAATTCTGTCTGTGAAGGATCCCTCTCTGAACAATCCGAAAGTTTTCCAGGCAGGGTATCTGTTTCAAGGGCGCTCTTTCTCCTTGTAAGGTCTCGTGCCTTTCTTGCGGCTATACGGGCATGGGCACTCTGAATACATTTTTCCAGGATCTTTCTGACAACCTGGGGGTTCTCCTCGAAAAAATATACCAGGTTTTCATGAACAGCCGATTCAACCAGTCCTTTCACTTCGCCGTTTCCAAGCTTCATCTTCGTCTGTCCCTCGAACTGGGGGTTTGGAAGTTTTACGCTTATTATAGATACGAGCCCTTCACGCACATCATCGCCGGAGAGCTGCGCTAATTTCTTTTCATAGCCTTCCTTCTTTAGAAAATCATTCAACACACGGGTGAGGGCTGATCTGAATCCTATCAGGTGTGTCCCCCCTTCCCTTGTGTTTATATTGTTGGCATAGGTAAAAATTGTTTCTGTGTAGGCGTCAATATATTCGATTACAACCTCAATATCCACATCGTTTTTTTCACTGTGGAAATATATGGGTTTTTTCGTAATGGAGGTCTTTGTTTCGGTAAGGTGCTGTACAAAAGATACAATACCACCCTTAAACTGAAACACGTTCTCTTTGCCCTTTCCCCGGTCATCACGAAGTATAATCTTTATACCGGCATTTAGAAAGGCAAGTTCCCGAAGGCGTTTTGAAAGGGTATCAAAATTAAAATCAAGGTCAGTAAAAATCTCTGTATCAGGTTTAAACCAGATCCTTGTCCCGGTTTTTTTTGATGCCCCTGCTTCTTTTACCTTGCTTTTGGGAATTCCCCGCACATAGTTCTGTGTATACTTTTTATTATTTCTTGATACTTCAACATCAAGAGTTTCTGAAAGGGCGTTCACAACAGAAATACCCACGCCGTGAAGACCGCCGGATACCTTGTATGTTTTATTGTCAAATTTTCCGCCTGCATGCAGCTTCGTCATGACAATCTCAAGGGCAGACTTTTTATATACCGAATGCATCTCCACCGGTATTCCCCGACCGTTGTCTATAACCTCGATTGAATTATCACTGCGTATTGTCACCACAATGGTATCACAGTGTCCCGCAAGTGCTTCGTCTATTGAGTTGTCCACCACCTCGTATACCAGGTGATGAAGCCCGTTTCCATCGGTAGAACCGATATACATCGCCGGTCTTTTTCTTACTGCTTCAAGTCCCTCAAGAACTTGAATTTTATCTGCACCATATTCCTTACTCATCTGCCCTACTCCACACACAGTCTTTATTAATATTAATTCGCTTAATTACGGTAAATGAACTCACGCCACTTGTAATAATAGTATCCATGGTGTCAATAACAACCGTTTTCACACCATCTTCAAGATGCTCCATATAGCGTACGTTTTCTTCTGACATGGAAATGGTTTCAGCGTTAAAAATTCCTACTATTTTTTTGTCAGATATTACTTTTCTTTCACCCACATGTATAAACATGGCTACCTCTTCCTGAAACCCTTACCCTGCGTGCTATTCCCTTCTATCCGTTCTATGTCTGTTCGCATATGTTTTATCATCACAAGCTTATGTTTCTCCTGTAAAGAGGCAATGATACTGTTTTGTATCATTGCTAACTCGTTGGCATAAACAGGATGATCAACACTTACGTACAGGGTACTTTTAATTATTTTCTTGGGGACAGAATGAGTTGCGATTATTTCGCCAACAACATCGGGCCATACTACCTGTATCTGTCCCAGAACATACTCTTCGTCAAGATTAAAATCATGAATAACAGAGGGAAGCAGGGATTTAAACGACCTGGTTCTGTATTCCCTTTTCTCACCCAGCCTGAATCTCATGATTTCACCTCCACCCGGGAGTTCTCTCTTATATAAAATTCACGTTCCTGTTTCCTGCTTCCCCATATCCTTGCGGCATCAACCATGGTAAATATTATTTGATTTTCTTCCTGAAAAAATGCAACAACATTATGTCTCCGACGTTCATCAAGCTGTGACATTATATCATCAACCAGCAGTATGGGTTTCACCCCTTTTTGTGTTTCAACCAGTTGCATTTCCGTTATCTTTAACGACACGGAAGCCATTCTTACCTGGCCCTCTGATGCATAATATACAAATCCCCTGCCATCACTGCTTTCCAGTATAAAATCATCCCGCTGGGGTCCTGAAGTTGTTGTGCCAGACTGAATATCCCGCAGCCTGTTCTTTTTCAGCAATGCTTCCAACGCATCTTTATCAAAGCTTTTCATGGATGGGCGGTATCTCATTAATGGGATATCTTCATACCCGGAAATTGATGCATATGCATTCTGAAAAAGCTTCATTGATCGTTCAACCGTGTCACTTCGCCTGGCCATGATCACAGATGATGAATCAGCAAACATCTGATCCCAGACATCGAGGTCCCTGGCATTTTTACTTCCATCACGAATATCTTTTAAAAGCGAATTTCTATTTTTTAAGATTCGCCTGAATTCCTGTAAATGGTCAATATAAGTTGTATCAATCTTGGATATTACACCGTCAAAGAAACGTCTTCGTATATCTGGTGATCCATATACAAGTATGATATCACCGGGGGAAAAAATTACGGTAACAAGCTTCCCAAAATAATCTGATATTTTTTTTTCTTCCTTACCATCTATTTTAGCTTTTTTTTTTATAATTTCACCATATTTTGCGCATCCTATCTCAAACCGCTGGTATTGTGTATCTTTCACTTCAGCGCTGCAATAATACTGTTCATGTCCCCACTGTATAATCTCGTTGTCGGGCACGTTTCTGAAGGATTTAACCTGTGATAATACAGCCAGGGCTTCGATAATATTTGTTTTCCCTGTACCATTCTGGCCGGTAATAAAATTATTTCCGGGACAAAAATCAAGGGTCAGGTTTTCATAGTTTCTGAAATTTTTTAATGTTAGTGTAGACACATGCATATGGATATATATTTTTATTCATCACCATCAGGATGATTTTACCTGTATGGGCATTATCACTGTCAGGTACTCATCGTCACCTTCAGGTACGATGGTAAGAGGACTCATAACCCCTGTCACCCCGATAGTAACCGAATAGGCATCTACATCTCTTAATATATCCATCAGGAACTGGGCATTAAGACCAATGGTGATCTCTTCAGAAGAATCACATTCAACCTGTACTTCCTCTTTCCCTTCACCAAGATCAGGGGTGTTGGCCTCAATGGTCATGACATCTCCGTTGAAGTGCAGTAGTATTTTCCAGGAAGGTTCCCTGGTAAATATTCTAACCCTGCTCAGTGATTCCCTGAATTTCTTTGTTTCAACAACGACTTTCAGAATATAATCCTTGGGGATAACCTGTGTATAATCAGGAAACTGTCCCTCAACTATACGTGAAATAATTTCTGTAGTTCCAATCTTGAAATAACACTGCTTTTTATCAAAGGACATCATGCAGGTCTCTTTTTGACCAAGAAGACGAATCAGCTCATGTATGGTTTTAAGAGGTACTACTACACCATTGTCCATCGTAATATTGTTATTAATAGTTCTGTCGATCAATGCCAGCCTGCGGGAATCAGTGGCAACGGCGCTTAACTTGTTTTCTCCACCTGAAACAAAATACAGGCCATTAAAAACCGGTTTCACAATATCATGCGCAGCTGCATGTATGGTTTTCTTGATCATATCAAGGATGATGGACTGATCAACCTCAATCAGGTTTGATTTATCAATTTCGGGAAGGGCAGGAAATTCTTCTCCCCCTGTACCAACAATTACATATTCACCCTTGATGGATCCCGACTTTGAGGTAAGACTGACACTGAAAGAATCGTTCACGTCAAGAATAACCGAACCTTCAGGAAACTCTTTCAAAAGGCTGACAAGACGTTTCCCGTTAAGGGTGAATGACATCTCGCCATCAGCAACAACATCAACCCTGCTGATAACAGCAATCTCGTTGTCTGTACCTGTAATTTCAAGAAGATCACTGGATACAGAAAAAAGGCAATTGGTAAGTATAGTGGCAACATTTTTTGAAGATATAACCGAGTCAGATATGCTGACTCCCTTCATCAGGCTTTCCTTGTCGGCTTCAATTCTCATTGTAAACTCCAGCTGTTATTAATTAACATATTATTTATTAAAGTACCAGTAGTAGCCGTAGGGTCTGTTAACATGTTGATAACTCTGTAAACACTGGTACTTTCAACACTTATACGAAAAACGGATGTTAATAGATTATGTATTGATATTGATGAATCTGCCTGTACTGTTGCTTTGTAATAATAATTCATATAATAAAAAATCTATCAACACTAATTCACAACCAAAGGGTATAGTATCAACAGGATATACACAGCACATTAACTGCGTATATCCGTGATAATGTCCTCTATCATCTCTTTGAATTCTTCGTCGTCTCTGATCATTTTTTCTACGTTGCCCATGGCATTGAGTACCGTTGAATGATCCCTGTCGCCGAATTCCTTTCCGATTTCAACGGTGGTTAATTCTGTAAGCTTGCGTGCCAGGTACATGGCAATGAAACGCGGCTGCACTATTCTGCTGTGACGCCCCTTTGAAATCATATCTTCAATGGAGACATCGTATTTATCAGAAACCTTCATCATAATATCAGATGTTGTTATTTTCTTTCCCGAGTCCACGTCAAAAAGATCTTTAAGATGTTCTTTCGCGTGATGAATGCTTATGGGTTCATTATATAATGTGGCTACCGCGTTTAAACGCACCAGCGCTGCTTCAAGGGCCCGTATACTGGATTTGATTCTCCTGGCTATAAAGTAAAGAACCTCGTCACTGATATCAATGTTCTCTCTTTCTGCCTTGTTTCTTAGTATTGCTTCACGTGTTTCAAGGTTTGGAAGATCGATATCGGCGGTCATCCCCCATTCGAACCTGGTACGCAGTCGATCTTCAAGTGTTGAAAGGTCCTTTGGAGGACGGTCGCTTGATATGACGATCTGTTTCTTATTATTATGAAGTGTGTTAAACGTGTGGAAAAACTCTTCCTGCGTTTGTTCCTTCTTTTCTATAAATTGAATATCATCTATTAACAGGATGTCCACATTGCGATATTTAATCTTGAAGCTTGTAAGGGTACTGCCCCTGATTGCCTGTATAAACTCGTTGATAAATTGTTCACTGGGCACATACAACACCTTGAGGTAGGGCCGTTCTTCCATGATACGATGACCGATGGCCTGCATCAGGTGTGTTTTTCCAAGCCCGGTGCCCCCGTAAATAAACAGTGGATTATACTGGGTTGCCGGTGCCCGTGATACCGACATGGCGGTTGCATGGGCAAGCTGGTTGTTGGGCCCCACAACGAAATTTTCAAAGGTATACCGTGGATTGAGCATGTTGGACAATTCATCCCCAACAGACGTCTCTCGTACCTGCGGCTCTGGTGCCGGTTCTTCTTCTGGTTGTTTTGCATCGGTGAACCCGTTACGGGTCACAAACTCACATACAATATGCTCACCCGTGATTTCATAGATCACATTGTGAATAAGTGTGGCATAATGATCTGAGATATGCCGCCTTGCAACATCATCGGGGACTTTCACCATGAGTGTATGTCCCGATATTGAAAGGGGTTCCGTGCTTTTAAGCCACATGTTAAATGACTGCTTGTTAACGGTACCTTCCACGGAGGAAAGTACCTTGTTCCATATTTCTTCGCCTGTTTGTATCATATGCATAACCCGGAAGTTATTAACAATTGTTAATAACTCTGTTTATAAATATCCAATATTTGTTTAGTATTACGTCTTTGTATGGTAGACTTGGATAAAAATGACTTAAAATATATGAAAGGGTCTATAGTTATGTCCCTTTATCCCTGCGCACTTATTTTCTATAGTTTATGACATACTTTTTTGCAACAAATTAATTGGTAAAATCGATGGCATAAAAAAAAAATTTAAATTTCTTAATAGTCTGCGGATAACATGTTAATTAGCGGGAATTCATGTTGATAAGCCGGTGGATTAATGTGGAAAATTACGGTATACTTTGTGTATATCTATTAATAATAAATCCTTGCGTAAAGTTGACAGTTGATTTTTTCTGGTTAGCTCAAACAGGTAAGATAAAGGGGGCATAAGTGGGTGTAATTATTAAGGACATAGAGAGAAACAGCAATGAAATTATTCGTGTTGAAGTATCCGAGTTTAAAGGCAGGGAGCTTATCAACCTGCGGATCTGGTACCAGTCAATGTCAGGTGGAGAGATGACATACAAGCCTACTCAGAAAGGTGTGGCATTGAATATTGAAAAATATGAAGAGCTGAAAGAAGCCATAGACAAGATAGGTGAGTACATACATGATCGTGAAACAAACGCTACACCTGAAGATGTATAATACCCTCTTCATGGAGATGGATAATCCGGGAAGCGCACCTTTCCCGGGCATGTCGAATCTGTGATTCATCATGCAGTATATTTGGATTCAATATACCATGCAGCACGTCTTCAACGAGATAGCGGGCTCCCGAGGGTAGATGTGGCATGTACATCTGTACCGTTCGTGCCGGCATCCCCTTGAGGGCCGTTGAAAGAAGGAACCACCCCGTATCATACAGCACATGCCGTATTTCTTCAGGCTTTAGCAGATCATTCATAATTTTTATAAAATTAAGACCGGGTTTTGTTGCGCTGGACCTGGTATACCACAGGTAGCGGTAGTTTCGTATCATTCGGCAGCGTGACATCTGAACTTCAGCGGGTGAGGCTGATGCGGAACCCGGGGAAAGAATATCAGAAAGCTTTCTACCTGAGATGTGCCGGCGAAGTAGCGCAAGTATTTCATTATCTCCACCGTCAAGTGCTCGGTACAGTTCTGCATCCGGCAGTGTTATCACGGTATCATACAGGAGTTTGTCTTCGGACATGTTTTCAAGCCAGGTTTTAAAGGGTTTCATCTCGAGAAGTTCAACACAACGTATCCATGACAGGGTTTTCTGCATGTTGTGCAGAAACCTGGAATAGGACAGGGGTTCATCCTGTCTGAGCAGCATGAAGAGGGCCTCCTCGATGGAATACACACCGGCCTGCAGGTCGCGCCGTGATAGTCCCCCTTTTTTTTCAAGTTGGTTCATCATATCAATCACGTCCCCCGCCATATTTTTTGACAGGTTGTGTTTTACCCGCAGTGCGTGTGAGGGAAATGCCCTGACAAGTATACACAATTGATACGTTGATAAAAGATTTTTTGTGTGCAGGTGAAACAATAGCTGCTGCAGTTCCCTGTCGCTGAACATCTGTAGTAACAGTCTAAGTGTGGGAAACATATTCGCGGTGTTTCTGAAGAATGCCTTCATTGATTCTTCCAGGGAATATCCCTCCTTGACTGTTTTCTGCGATGATATCAGCCTGGTAAAACGATGGGGGACGTACATGGTAAGAGTGCCCATTTCTTTTTCATGGATGAAAGACAGTGATAGCCGGGAGTAGGGTTCATCTTCCACGGTTTTTTTATGTACATCATCTGCATGGTGATGGGAAAGCGTTGATGTGAATTCCCGTTTTCTGAGAAGGCTTATGATCACTTCACGCTGGTAGTGGGAGTCTTCAAGGTAGTGTACAATATGCGGCCATATGGTTTCAGGTATATTTTCGGGGTACAATAGAACCTGCAGCGTGCCAGACTGGGAGGAATACAGCAGGCGGGTGTGGGGGGGGAGGGGTGGTGTGTCAGCGCGGGTTTCCAGTGGTGACACCGCGCAGTGAAGACCATCATAGAGTTGCTGCAGGAATCCGTCGATTCCCGGAAAGACAACCTGCTTGATAATATGTGATCCCGGGTTTATCCACATGCTGGTATGTTCTTTCCATGATGATACAGTAAATAAGTGCTACAGCAGAAGGGAAGGCAACTCAAAACTCGATGTATACCAGGGCGATATCGTCGGTACGGTTGTCGAGGGTGGAAAAGGATTCAAGGTGTTCCAGCAGGCTGTCACAGAACTGGTCGCCATGAATATGGCCGTTTTCCCGCACATACCGGGCAAGACGGGTTTCGCCGTACTCTTCTTTTTGATCATTCTTGTGTTCTGTTATGCCGTCGGTATACAGCAGCAGGCGATCGCCATTTTCCACCTTGATTGATTTTTCCTCGTAATAGGTATCGTCCTTGATGCCGATGAAAAGGCCGTTGGTATCAAGCGCCATAACCTTGCCAGTGTTTCTGCGATAGAACATCGGTCGTGTATGACCCGCGTTGGTAAAACGCAGTATTTTTGATTCTGTATCGTACATGATATAGAAAGCGGTTATGTATTGCATATCAAGCAAAAGTCCCCGCATCTCTTCGTTAACTTTCGACATCAACTGGCTTGTAGTATCATAGTCGGGTGCGTATATACTGAATAACATCTTTGACATGGTCATTACCAGTGCCGCGGGAATACCGTGGCCGGTTACGTCAGCTATAACAATTCCTGTTCTGTGTTCGTCAATCAGGTAACAATCGAAGAGGTCACCGCCAATGTCCGCGATGGGAAGGTACCTGCCCTTGACAGAAGGGTAGGTTACGAACTCGAAGTTTTCGGGTATTATGTATTGCTGCAGTTTCTTGGCATATTCCAGTTCTTTTTTTATGATCAGATTTTTTTCGTATAACTCATCGTGGGTGTTTTTCAGGCGAAGCAGTGACATGACACGAGCAACCAGTTCTTTCTCGTTGAGGGGTTTCAACAGAAAATCATCCGCCCCGATACTCAGCCCTTTTATCTTGGAATTGAGATCGTCTGAACCTGTCATAAGGATAACCGGCACAAAGTCATCGCCGGCGTGATGGGGGAAGCGTTCAAGAAACCCGAACCCGTCAAGGTTGGGCATAATGATGTCAACCAGGATAAGATCGAACGTATGGGTGGCCAGCAGCTCAAGGCCTTCCATACCGTCGGATGCCTCGGTTATACTCATGCCAAGATCGGATAATGTTTTTTTAACAATAGCACGGCTGAGCTTGCTGTCATCTATGACCAGGATGTTCCAGCTGTGACCGGTGAGTTGCTCGTTATCGGTAACCATGATCATAAGATTTCATGAATATACAAATTAGTCAATTATTCTTTTTTACTTCAAAGCGTAAAGTTCACCACTGTACCTCTGTGGTGAACTATGTAAGAGGTGATGTATGCATTTTTTTTATTATCTGTTCGGGGAAGGGGCCGGTGCAGAATTCTATCTTGAGATCACGTATCAGCTGGTACTCTTCTTCGTTGATGATATTTCTTGCGCACAGGGGTATTCCAAGCTGGTCGGCGAACATCTTTAAACCGTTGATAATCTTGATGCGCTCTTTGAAGAAATGGATATTCCTTGTAATACTTTCTGAAAGTACAACGAGGCTGATATTAATCACAGAGAGTACCCGCATAATCTGGCTCCCGATAAAGCAATTATTCAGGCCAAAGGAAATGTTTTCCGGAAGTGTCTGTTCAAGACGGGCAAGTTGTTCAATGGGTACCTTATCAAGGATTTGCTCATCAAGAAGCAGTATTATCTCCCTTTCAGGAAAAAAACGGTTCAGTAGATCAAGTGAATTGTCAATGGATACAGATGGTGGATGGTTAAAAAGCAGGGGAATAGTGTCTTCTTGACCTGTTATGGATGAGAGGTGTTCCGTAAAGAATGAACCGTTGGTAATATCACCGAATGCTTTATGCATCAATAAATCACCGTAATCATTACGGGTGGTGTAATGATGATTTGAGATATACCGGTAGGCGGCTTTACCGCTGAAAAGGGAGAGTACCGTCCGGGTCACAATAAAATCATCAATGCGTGTCCGGGTTTTTGTCTCCAGGACCTTTGTAAAATCATCAGAAAAGTCGCTGAAGTCATCTCCCTTGCCGAATATCCTGAATGTCTTTCTTCCCGCTTCTTCTATTGACTTCAGCATCAGGTGTGCGGATGACCTGTCAAATTCCATTACCTGGTTTGCGAAAACGATATCAACCGGATAGTTGTTCATACATAAATATATATCAAGGGCAAGCTCCCTGCACAGGGTGAAAAATTTTTCCCTGTTTTGAGAAACGTTGGTAGGGAAGGGGAACAGCGTGGTGATTGTGTAGGAATAAATATCACTGACTGCAACATAGCGTTCGTATGGAAAATGCGTGTCAAATATTTTCGTTATGAAGAAAGAGAGACTTTCGATGTCATAGAGATAGTTTCGTATTCCCCTGATTGTGAAAGGATCATATATGGGTGCAGCCTGCACTGAAAACATTCCGATGCTTGTAACAGGATGATCATTTACAAGAAGTTCCTCGATCACGAAAGGAAGAAAGGGGAACCCGGTGGTAGATTCATTGTAGGGAAATGTGATCAACGTGCCGCGGCCGCCCCGGGTTGATTTAATATATTCCCAGAACCGGTCATTTCTTGCCATGATGGGGCTGAATACGTATGACCTGTTACGCCCGTCATTCTTTGCCACGTAGAGCGCCTGGTCGGCCCTGGCAAGAAGACCCGACATGTTGTCAGCCATGGCAGGGTATTCGGCGATACCCGCGCTGAATGTTACGTTGAAAGAGTTTTCACCGGTTCGTGATTTAAACTCCGTCCTCTCGAAAGTGCCGCGCAGTTGTTCGGCAACTTTCTTTGCTTCTGCGGAATTAAATCCAGGCAACAGGACAACAAATTCTTCACCCCCGAAACGGGCTGGGAAAAAAGAATCACTTTCCATCTCACGCAGCATATCCGCAAGGGAAATGAGAACTATGTCACCCACCTGGTGACCATAGTCATCGTTCACGCTTTTAAAATAATCAATATCAATAATGATAAGAGATAATATATCGTGCAGCCCGTTATCAACCTGGTAGTTGAATCGATACGTGAATTCCTTCCTGGTGGCAAGACGGGTAAGGTCATCACTGATGGTCATGAGATACAGGTCGCTTGCCTGGGCTATTTTTGTTTTTACAAGCACCCGCAGCTCATCCCCGTTGACCGGAGTTGTAATATAGCTGTCAACCCCGGCATCTATTGCTTTAATCTTACTGGATATGTCATCGGGGGGGCCTACCAGTATACATGGTATAAATCGGGTTTTAACCCCCTTCTTAAGCCGACGAATGAATTCTATACCGGAAAATTCCGGGATATCCATTTCCGTAATAATAACATTGGGAATGCGGTAGGTAAGAATACTGAGAGCTTCCATTCCGTTTGCAGTGGTGAGTACCGTGTAGGCCTCAGCGTCAAGATGAGAAGACACAAGGGACACGAAATCGTCGTTAGACGAAACGACAAGCACCACGTAGTTAGTGTTTTCAACATGACTGAGCATTTAATTACAAGCCGATCTCGTTATTTAGATCAGACAGTGCCTGTACCGCCGCTTCAGCAAAGGGCACCCCGTCCTGCTTCTTGTAGGCATAGTTGATACCGCTTGACGAGTTGATGCGGTGCAAGCGGATATCGCCGTATTTTCTGAGAATCGCGGTTGTATCAGATGCACTGCCTCCCTGTGCTCCCACGCCGGGAATGAGCAGTGGGATGTCTTTGCCGCTTGAAGAGAATATATCAAGTATCTGTGAAAGTTCACGGGGATAGGTTGCGCCAACCACGGCCCCCAGGCCTGGCATATGCCACTCTACAATTTTTCTGGAGACCATGGCATAGAGAGGCTCTTCATTTACCAGCAGGTCTTGTATATCCACGGCGCTCTTGTTGGAGGTGCGGTTGAGTACATAGTATCCCCTTTCGGGTGAATGGTCCATGAAGGGCTTGATGGAGTCCAGTCCCATGTAGGGGGCAAGGGTTACCGCGTCGGCATTGAAAAAGTTGAAGGCTTCATCAGCGTAGGCGGCGGCTGTTTTTCCAATGTCACCACGTTTCACATCGAGTATTACCGGAAACCCTTCATCCTTGAAGCGGTTAATTACATGCAGCAGCGCCTCAAGTCCTTCCATTCCGTAACGGGCGTAGAAGGCAAAATTCGGTTTTACCGCGGCAGGGTATATCTTTTTTTTGAGAACCTGGTTCAATATCTGCTCGTAAAAAAATATTATCCGTTCCCGCACGGTGCCTGTTTCTAATGGAATATCTTCCATAACAGGATCAAGACCCATGCATACAATACTTGAAAATCGATCGGCTGACGAGGTTAGCATTTCATTGTAATTCATTGTTCAGTTCCTTAATGTATTTTTTGTAAATAGTATAGTTCTCACTGTCAAACAGTACATAATAGACATCGATATGATACTCTTCTTTTTCCATGAAATCAAGAACAGTCTTCACCGCAACCCGGCAGGCGTCCTCCTTTGGATAGCCGTATACCCCGGTTGAGATAGCAGGAAAGGCAATGGACGACAGGTTATTCTCTTTTGCCCTCATCATGGAATTATAGTATGAATTTCCAAGCGTTTTTTCTTCACCGCTTTTCCCGTTCTTGTACACCGGGCCGGGGGTGTGAATAACGTGTTTTGCCGGAAGGTTGTATCCACCCGTTATCTTTGCCTCACCCGGGCGGGCCCCGTTAAGTGTTTTGCACTCTTCAAGAAGACCAGGGCCGGCAGCACGGTGAATGGCCCCGTCAACACCACCACCCCCCAAAAGGCTGGTATTTGCAGCATTCACGACGGCATCTACCTCGAGGGTAGTTATATCATCCTGTACAACGTGAATACTATCAAGAAGCCCTTTTCTAGAAGCCATAAGCACCTCCTCGGAGCAACGTTATACGAAACATAAAAAGCCTCACTGCATACGATTTTCCATTCCCACTCACATGAAGGATATTGATGAAACAGAATAAAATCAATCAAAAAATACTTAACAGCAGTTCACCACAGAGGCACAGAGAGACAGAGAGTATATGCTAAAGGATTACCGCAAAGTTCGCTAAGAAGAAGTATTTAAAAAAATAGGCTCATTCCGGAATTTTGGGGAAAACAATCATAATTTATTTTATGTCTATAAATCATTATTAACAATCCAAAAAAGTTTATA
>CAZVRB010000014.1:38514-46377 GCA_964629365.1 uncultured Leptospiraceae bacterium | reverse complement strand
TGCTCAGCTGTCATGATTAAAAGATTCAATTATCGTGAAATGAATAAAAATATGATGGTTCCCCCCGCCGAAGGCGGGGGGAACCATCTCTATATCTGTTCATTATATAGAAAATGATCTTTATTCTGATAATAACTGAGTAGTAACGATTATTGTTATAAAAATTATTTTCAATTCCCAAGAATCCGGAAAGAGAATATATTTCTGGTACTAATTCATGTATACTCAACTAAACAGGAAAACCAATTGACAATAAACGAAATTATGTAAATCATAAAGCATTACAGTTAAAGGTGTGTATGGGGATTTCCAAGCGACATATAGATACTTCTGACAGGGAATACCGGGTTGATTTTGATGCCCTGGCGGATGCCCTTGTGTCAGGTGTTCCACAGATGCTGTTTGCCTGTGTGCTTGGTTCTGCCGCAGAAAGTGGTGTCGTCAAACCATACAGTGATCTTGACCTGGCGGTTTACCTTGAAGGAGAGGCGTCAATGGACGTGTATATTGACATTCAGGACATTTGCCGGGAGGTTGTTGGCCCGGTCCGCTGCGACCTGGGGTTTCTTAATAAGGCCGAACCGGTGTACCGTTTTGAGGCGTTAAAGGGTCGTCTCCTTTTTACCAGGGATGAAGAACAGTGGCTCAATTTTTATTCGCTAACCTGCAGGGAATACGAAACCCGGATGGTACATTATGAGAAACAACTCAAATACCGCCTGGAGGCAACAGGTGAAATATAACGGAATAATACAAAGGAAACTTGCCCTTCTGGATACGCAGGTGCAGCGTCTTAAAAAGCATACGGAGGGACTTGCAGAAGAAAAGTTCGTAAAGGACTGGGTGATACGCTCAATGACTGAACGTGCAATTCAGGTATGCACGGAGATCATGATAGACATAGCCGAACGAGTCATCGCCCTTGAGAAAGCGGGCCCCGCCGCCACAGCCAGCGAGGCAATGGAAAAGCTGGAAATGCTTGGTGTTATCAAGTCAACTGAACCATATCGTTCAATGGTGCGATTGCGTAACATGATCGTACATCAGTACGAGGAAATCGATCCAAAAATACTGTATTCAATTGTAACCGAAAAGCTTGATGATTTTCTCCTGTTTCGGGATGAACTGGACAGGGCTGTTTGAAATATTGTATGTAACGGGGTTGCACGCATGAAACAGGAAAACGAAAAAATACTCATTGAGACAGCCAGGCTGGCATCTGATTCACTTCAAAACGCGGAACAATTATATAAAAAGATAAAGCAGCTGAAAGTAGTGAAAATGGCAGACATGCTTGGGGTGAAAGACTATTCGGAAAAAACCCAATCAATACTAAACGTGTTCACCGGCTCAACATATCCGCTGAAAACCCTTTCAAGTGTGATTGATAAGGGCACTATCATTGTACCTGTCGAAAACATGACGCAACCCGATAAAGACGATGGTGTGGAAGTACCAGTTATAGAACCCCGGCAGGTACAGACTTTGCGATTCAGCGAAGACAATGCCTCAAGAATAATTGCAGCCAGTAAGGTACTACAGAAACATGGGGTAAAGGGGGGTGATATACTGCTGGCTGTTACAGGCCCCCATGCCGGTGCCTCGGCCATCGTTCCCCTCTTTCATGGCGGCGCATTACCTGGAGTCGGTTGCGTGGGGTTGCGGGCAAAGTCTGAAACATGCGAGTCGTTTTACCTGTTAAATGTGCTTCACTTCCTGTATAATACCGGCCTTATTCAGAAAGAAATGAAAAACGATTCACTTGACATGAAAACAATGTTAGACATTCAGCTTCCGGTTCCACCACGTGAAATACAGGATGGTATCGTGTCACTTATGCTGACCCTTTCGGGGGTCATGGTGGCGCAGGAGGCATGTATAGCCGAGGCTGCCAGGCTTCAGTCAATCATCGAAGGTGGTTGAAACCAGTCATATTTGTCCTCCACCGGGCTTGTATTTCCCGTATATTTTTGGTATAATTTTATTACAAAAATATACGTCTGGAGGTACCTATGGGTAAGCAGTTATCGTTTACTGGAGTAGAGAGAGAATTCGCTCCCATTCTGAGAGACAAGGTGAGCCGGGCCGAAGACAGGGTAGACCTTGAGAACCATTTTGCCCGAACCGTGACAAATTTTCTGGACAGGGTGTTCGAGGATAAGGACGTATCCATTACGATCGAAGACATTATTTTCACACCAGAAAAGGACAGTTTTTTTGAGCTGAGTGACAACCTGAAAAAGAACAACACGTTTGCCGAGGTATGGGAAAACTCAGACCTGCACGGTGTGTTAAAAAGATTTTCAGAGACGGCAAACAGCAGGTATATGCACCTTATAAAACATCCGGAGAAGACTGAGAAAAAAATTCGAAATTAGACGATTCACTCTGCGGGATCGCGGCCAAAAAATTTCAGGCAGGCATAGATTAATATTGTGCCAATTCCCAGTGATATCCACGGGGAAAACCCGTATCCCGCAGGGAGATAACCAATGATACATGCGATAAAACCAACAAAGAGCGCGTAAGGCATCTGCGTGGCAACATGATCAATATGATCAACGCCGGATGCCAGTGATGACATAATTGTTGTATCTGATATTGGAGAACAATGATCACCAAATATTGCCCCGGTTAACACGGCCCCCGTTGACATTATAATAATGGAAAACATGGCCTGTTCGGGCATGCCTGCCATCTGGCTAAGGTTCTTACCAAGGGGGATGATTATGGGGAAAAGAATTGCCATAACTCCCCAGCTTGTTCCTGTGGCGAAGCTGATGAAACTTGCGGTTATAAATACAACAAGTGGTAGTATTTCAGGTGTCAATACCAGGCTTGTAAGTTCGGTAACAAGCTGGGCGGTTTTAAGTTCTTTTATAACCGTTGAAAGGCCCCATGCCATGGTAAGTATTATAACAGCCAGCACCATGGAGCGAACCCCGTCAAGCCACGCCCGCATTGATTCTTCAAATGTCAGGGAACCGGTAATAATTGACAGCAGTATGGCGGCAATTGACGAAGTGAGTGCACCCCATGAAAGGGAGGCGAAAGAATCAGCATTGCTGATCACAGTCTGAAAAGTTGCCTCAACACCGCTGGCGTTAACCTGTTCAAGCCCGGTAACAACCAGCCCTGCGATAGTGGCAAAAATGAGTGTAAGAATTGGAATAATGGCCACAGACCAGTGTGAAGCTTCTTCAGCTTCAAGGTCGTCTTTCATCAGGGGATTGGATCCAGGTTTAAGCACATGGCCTTTTTTTCTAGCCCTGATCTCGGCCCTGAGCATTGGACCGAAGTCGCGCTGCATAAACGCAGAAAGAATTACGAATACCAGTAAAAGTACCGCGTAAAACCTGTATGGGATTGACTGAATAAAACACATGTAGGCATCTATCTCGATACCGGAATCCTTGAAGGCATCGGCGATAAGACCAAGCTCATATCCTATCCATGTACTGATAAGTGCGATACTTGCAACTGGCGCGCTGGTTGAATCGATAATAAATGAAAGCTTCTCACGTGAAATTTTCATTTTATCAGAGACAGGTCGCATGGTATTTCCCACTATGAGGGTGTTGGCGTAATCATCGAAGAAGATGAGGCAGCCCATCAAAAATGTGGAGTGTTGTACACGGGAGGGTTTGAATGCGACCCGGGTAATACTGGTCACCAGACCCTTTAGTCCGCCGGACTTGTGAATAACACCAACCATACCGCCGATAACAAGGGAAAAAAGAATAACCGCGGCATGAGACTTATCCGCAATACCTTCAACCATGTAGGTATCAATGACACGAAGCATACCGGATACCGGTATACGCAAAAAGTCATACCAGTGATGAATATCGGGAGAAACCAGCGACATGGCTCCTGCCCACATGCCAAGAAAGAGTGAAAAGATAACTTCCCTGGTGATAAGGGCAAGTCCAATTGCAATAACCGGGGGGAGAAGGGGAATGCCACGATCCAGGTTGTCAAATCCAAAAATTAATACGCCAATTATAAATGTAATGGCCAGAAATATCAGGGTATATACAAACTTTTTCAAACCGGTATCCTCTCAGGCAATCATGGGGTGCAAATATACCATGACACGGTTTCTGCTACATCGACGATATTCACTGTGCTGAACCGGTCACGCATCTCGGCAGGGGCGTGTTGTATAAATCCATGGTAATCCCCCCCTTCCAGGTATTCTACCAGTTCGATCATCCAGTGCCTGTTCGGGTTGAAATCATGAAAGAGGACTGTTTTAGTTGCAAGTCTTTTTGTTTCTTCGTACAGTTTTTGTCTATCGACGGGCATCAGGCCGTGGGCCACGTAACACGCGGTAACCATGTCAAATGATCCATCTTCAAATGGAAGGCCTTTAATGAAATCATGGGTGCTGAAGTGTGGGGCGATGCGGGGTGAAAGCTTCCTGGCTTTTTGAATCATCCTTTCTGCGGCATCAACACCGGTGACTGTATACCCTTCATGGGAAAGGTGATTGAGAAGTGCACCGGTGCCGCAACCGATATCCAGTACAGTTGATATATCATGATTCAATACTGTATTTCCATGTTCATGTATTATTTTGCGGTAAAAACGAACCTGGTAACCGAAAAACAGCCTGTAGACAGGGGCGATGCTGTTAAATATTCGTATGTGACGGTTGTGAGGGGTTTCCTGCACCGTGAAATGTTACCTTGTGAAGGTTATGCGTATATCAACGATTTCAGGCCTGTTGCCTGTGCGTACCGGCGGACCCCACGTTCCATACCCGGATGATACGTAATAATGCGTGGTATCTTTTTTCAGGTAACCGGTGCTTAACTCGTAGATGGCCGAAGTGATGTAATTAAATGGCCACATCTGGCCATGATGGGTATGGCCAGAAAGCTGCAGGTCTACACCGCTTTCCATGGCTTCTTCAAGCTTGAATGGCTGATGATCCATCAGTATCACCGGCAGGTTTCCGGGTATTGATTGCATTATTGCCTGCAGGGACTTGCGTTCATCCCCACTGAAACGATTTGCCGTTCTGTCCTTTCGCCCAACCAGGTATATGCTTTCATTGATTTTCACCGCCTGGTCTTGAATAACGGTTATGTCATGATCATTCATGTATTGTATCGCGGCCTCAACACCACCGATGTACTCGTGATTTCCCGTGGCGGCATACACCCCGTACCTTGACTTGATCTTACGTAGAATGTCACCCATGTTATTCTCTATAACGGGGGTAATGTCCTCGTCAACAATGTCTCCTGCGAAAAGAACAATATCCGGATCGAGATTATTGATCTCGTTGACCAGGCGTTCAAGACGGGAGTTAGAGACGATGGTACCCAGGTGGATGTCAGTGGCCAGTACCACGTGAAAGGTGTCCATTTTTGCCGATCTTGCGGGGATATCCAGTGAAAGGTGGCGTATTCGGGGTATGCAGGCGTTCACATAGCCTGCCACAATGACAACGGTTGAGATGGCAAGAACTACAATAGCAGTAAACTGTTTCGCTTTTTGTATATTGTCCTGTACTATCGCGGGCATGGTGCCGGTGAGATTGGCAAGCCCCCTGAGTATATCCACAAAAAGAGCGCCAAAGAACAGGTATGTCATGCAGGCTAACCAGAAAGAACCTATCCATATGCATACATCACTGGCATGGCATACATCAATACGTTCAACAATACGGCCAATCCAGTATGAAAGGGCAAGAACCAGGAAGGTTATACTGTACCCGTATTTCCATGCGGTAGTTTTGGGAATAGCCTGCCAACCTCTTGTGAAAATATAGTAATTGGTGGCTATATATACGGCCAATACTATGGAAAGAAATATTATAAAATCACTGGTTTTCATACTGATACTGTAGCACCTGTTGCAGCCATTGTCATCATAAAAAATTTCCCCTCCGCAAAAGGAGGGGAAATTTGAATTTCTTGAATATAGCAGGTCAGCTTTTTAATATGTATGCATGAAGTCTACGGATATTGATGAATCCTCATCACTCATACCATAGTAGAAATGAACGATGGTTGAGAGGTTCCATGCGATTACAAGACCGCCACCATAACCCTGATGGTAGTCAACCCATCTTGGATCGGTGAAGGGATCGTCCCACTTGTTGTACACGTTACCAACATCGTAGAAACCGGTGAGCTTAAACTTGAAGTTCTGTCCGCCCGCGTTTGCCTCGGCAAACTTGAAACGAAGCTCGGCGTTACCAAGGGTCATTGTACTACCAACGAACCTGTCAGCCTTGTGACCGCGAAGTGTTCTGTTGTTGCCAAGGCCGTTTCTCCTGTTGAGAAGAAAACCGAATGT
This sequence comes from uncultured Leptospiraceae bacterium, assembly GCA_964629365.1. Taxonomy (GTDB): domain Bacteria; phylum Spirochaetota; class UBA4802; order UBA4802; family UB4802; genus M55B154. The sequence goes on along the minus strand of CAZVRB010000014.1, from coordinate 40,065 downwards.
GTTCATTTCGAAGAAAGGTACATCACTTCCGTTGATATCAGTGTAGCCTACACGCATGGCCAGCACAAGTGGCTTGAATATCTGCAGGTAATACCTTGCGCCGAAGGTGTTCCTGTAAAAGTCATAATCTGATCCAAGGTACTCGGTGCCCACCTCGTAGGAGTAGTCCACGTAGTACCCATTGTTTGGATCCGGTTCGAAGTCACGGGTGTCATAGCCAAGGCCGAAACGGGCGAAGTTTGACCATCCGCCATCGATACCATTGGGCTGTTCCTGTTCAATAAGTGTTTCTGCCTGGTCATCACCATCAAAGTCTTCTCCACCCCATGTGTCGATGGTAACTTTTTTAACCTCGAATCCAACCAGTAAACGCAGTTCATCTGTAAGATTACGATATATGTTGAGAAAGTAGCTTGGTTTTGTATACTGGTAATTATAGTACTTCTTGTATTCCTTGTTGTCATCAGCATAGTCGGCGAAATCGGAATACTTTTCAAACTCCTCATCTACGCCTGTATCAACTAATACAAAGCCCTGCTTGGCATTTTCAGCACCCATGCCGAAATAATTGGCGTTGATTTTCTTGTCAAAGGCCACCGATGTCTTGATCCTGAACTTGCTTCCCGCTATGTAGGGCATATCAAGATTGAATTCATGATACTGATACCCGTTAGTGGTTTGATAGAACTGGGCATACATCTGCAGCTTGTATGGTGAATAGGCGAAATACTCGTCATCCCGTGCGCCGTTATTGTACAGGTAGATACGGGCACCATACCCCAGGCCGTTGTCACTGTCATAGTTGATCAATGGCAATCCTGTTGGATACCAGCCTTCTTTTTTCTTTTCCAGGTCTTCCTCACCCATCTTGGTAAGTGCAAAGCCCTGCAATGGTACTGCAATTATTACAAGTACGCATAAGAGCTTGATTAAGATGCTTTTTTTCATTGGCCCTCTCCTTGGCAAAAATTTAAATAAGTCATGATTATCCGCGTGAAATAATACATGTAAGTCATACTGCTTTATTTTAAGTGAGTTTTTACATGCAAAAATGTATAAAGTCAAATGAAAAAATTAAATCGTTATCAATTTTTTGTAACATTTTTACGTGTAAATACACGGCTATTTTTAAGGATAAATCTTTGTATGTCAACATATTTATGTAATCAGGTTTTCTTTTCGGGCAGAAGGTATAGCACTTTTTCACGCAAAAGCATACAGCACCATGGAGCTGGTAAGGGCAAAGTTGCCCCCGCGAATTTTACCGCGGTAATGGTACCCTGCAATGCGAAGCCATTGCAGGTAATCAGTGATGGAATTGAAATTCATGCGTGATTTTTGCAGCTTGGGCAGCAGGCCGAAATCAACGGGGTGAAACGCTTTAACCCTGCTGAAGCCGTGCTGTTTCAGGGTTGTGGTGAGATTACGTTTTGAAAAATAGGACAGGTGACCGGGAAGATAATAACCGTACTCACTGCCTTCCTTTTGTGCCTGCAAGCCCTCCATGTTGGCGGTCTGTATAAGCAGCAAGCCCCCGGGTCGGAGAAGCTG
>CAZVRB010000014.1:0-38414 GCA_964629365.1 uncultured Leptospiraceae bacterium | reverse complement strand
CCACACGAAGCGGGCAAAACGTTCTGCACTGCGTTCATCATAATATGTATAATCGGCGGTACCCTCGTAGTATTCACGTCCGTAAAATTGCTGGATAGTTTCATCTTTGAATGGAGGATTCATGAAAATGAAACCGCAATCATGACACCTGTCCACCGTGAAAGAAGGTGACTGGTGATCTATGCGGTAATGAAATGATATGTCATGGCTGCCGCACAGGGGGCAGGCTGTATGCGGTGTATCAAATTGATCCTGATTTTGCAGCTCATCAGTTCTCATTCTTTTTTATCGCCCTGTAAAACCAGTGTGAGATCCTTGTGTCCATGCTGCCGATAAGGGTGCGCTCCATGAGACCGTACTCAAAGCGGTGAAATATACTGAAAAGGCTGGTAAGTTCTTCTTCGTCGAAAAATGACATGCTGGCGCCGTGAATGTCGACCCTGTCGGTTTCCCAGGTGTTGTTTCCAATGTGACGGCCCCGCCTGGTGTGGGTATCGCGGTAGCTGCGAAGTGTGCCGAAAAGAATTCCACCGGGGCGTAATATTCTGTGTATCTCGTCAAGCATTACGGGGGTATTTTCTTTACCGGTGTAATGTAACGAGCCCCAGGCGATTGCCAAATGTATGCTGTTGGTGGTAAAAGGCATCTGGTCAATGCTTGATTGAAGGTACCATCCGGGAATATGTTTTCCGCAGGTAACCAGCGCGCTGTGGCTCAGGTCTATTCCAGTCACCTGTTCTACTCCCAGGTCGCGGAGCAGACGCACATGTCTTCCGGTGCCGCAGCCAAGATCAACAGCACGCAATACGGAGGGATTTGTGCTGGCCTCAACGAAGGGTTTCAGCATGCGTATAAGCTGTTCGTCGGGGTACAGCAACAGCGACCTGTCCCTGTGGTAATGATGTTCCCATTCATTCATTTTCATTCAAGTACGATATCCATTTTCGTAAGTGTCCTGTTGGATTTAGCAATGGTCTCGTCAACCGTGCTTCCCCTGGTGATGATGACACCAAGCCGGTCATGATTAGTCTTCGGTTCAGACAGGCTGTCTCCCTGTTGTTTGAATATACGTGTATACAAGAGACCCCGTCGGCCGGTTGCTTTAATTTCGTTGAACGAGGCAAGTGTGCCACCACCTCCAAAGAGATACTTTACGGTAACAACAGGTGAAACGCGGGGTGCGGGAGGAGGGGTAAACTTCATTCCCGTTATTGAGCGTATCACCTGTTCGAAAATGTTATATCCGGTTCTATCGGGAATGGCAATGTCAGCCAGGAATTCACCGCCGAATTCTGGTACCGCCTCGATGACAAATGGGGTATCGTTGTGATCTATTATAAGTTCGATGACAAGGGGTGAGCTTTTAATGCTGAATGCATCTGTGATGGTTTGCCCAATGGCGGTGAGTTCTTTTATTTTATTTGAGTACACTGAAGGCAGAATGTGCATGCGGTCAGTAAAGTAGGGACGGGGTGAACGAATTTTATCAGAAATATCAACGGTATAAAATATACCCTCGTGAACGATTCCTAATACGATAATTTCATCCCCGGCAATATATTCTTCAAGCAGAAAACGTGTGTTGGACCTGGCATTAGAGGTAACCAGGTGTCGAAGTTCTTCAGGGGTGTAGACAAGAGATACGTGACGTTTGCCATGGCCGGTGAGGGGCTTGGCAACCAGTGGAAATTTCATTTTTGTAGCCATATTATTCGCGTTATCCGCGGTAACAAGCCTCCAGGCAGGAGTTATGATGCCATGCTTCACGAACACACGTTTCATTTCAGACTTATTGATAAATGCGTTAACCATTTCTGGAGGCAAATACGGTTGCTGCAGGATCCTTGCCAGGTATGCCACCGTTTTGATTGATTTGCCATACGAACGTGAAAGAACACCCTTCACATCACCAAGTATCAGAAACTCCATCATTTTTGAGTATATTTCTTTCGCATTTAAAACAGATTCATGTATTTTCATATCACACAGCTTGAGTCCGGGGGCGAAAGGGTCCCTGTCAACACCTATGAGTTGAAATCCAAGCTTCCTGGCTTCTTTTATAATAGGAACCTGGTTTGTGCCGGCACCTATTGATACAAAAAGAGGAGATGCTTCATTGCTGGTCATATGGCCTGTTCCGGGAAGTTGTTTGTACATGCATATATCTGTCTTTATCTTCGGCAAATATAAAATTAACCAGCAGGGATATTATACTGATAATTAGCGCGGCAAGTATGGCCGTCCATAGTGAATCGATGGTCCAGTCTTTCATGATGCTGCCAACAATAAAAAGAACGATACCGTTAATGACGAAGGTGAAAAGGCCAAGTGTCAGCACGTTAAATGGAAGTGTAAGTACAAAAAGTAAGGGTTTAATGGTAATGTTGAAAAGGCCAAGAAAAGCTGCCCCAACGATGATCATCCACACAGAAGCTATGTCGAATCCCGGCAGTATATATGTGGCAAAAAATATGCCAAGAGATAGTACAAACCATTTACGTAAGATAAGAGCCATGTTAACCCCCGGATAATATTGTTGTTGTTCTCATTTTGACATCATTATATGCATAAATGTCAATAATAAAAGAGGACACATTCCGGAATGTTGAGCATTGTTATTATAATTTAATATTCGATAGTAAATTATTGATGCCTGCACGCATAAAACTGAACAGGGGGTTCTCACGGAGGCACAGGGTACACGGAGAGTTGGTCAATACAGGTACGTTTCGTTTTTCATTATGGTAAATAATATTTGTTAAGTTTAATAAGGGATATAGTTTTTCCAGGATAAGAAGTATATAATCTCATAACCGGAACATAATATATCCCTTAACTGAAAAATATTAATAAATTGAATTGATAAAATAACCTGACTAAACGTAAATGAGGAAACTAACTCTCCGTGTACCCCGTGTCTCTGTGAGAGACAATTGTTGAGTATATTCCTTCTATTAATTGTTGTTGGGGATCGAATTATATAGTATATTTACAGATGCGCAATTTTTTTAAATTTAATGTTGAACGCTGGTAGTAAATGTCTATTACTTGTAGACAGGATGCGACATATATAGTATTATACAGTAGAGATATCAATATTTAGATGATGGTACCTGTATGTTATGTGAACGATGTAAAGAAAGAGATGCAACCGTACACCTGACCGAGATTATCAAGAATGTGAAATCTGAAATTCACCTGTGTGAGGTATGCGCACGGGAAATAGGGCTCAACGCCCAGCTTTCAAGTTTTTCATTGTCTGTTCCCGACATGCTTTCATTTCTTGATGTGCATGAAATTGATGAGCATGGAGATACTACCGCCTGCGCAAGCTGTGGTTTTACATTCACTGACTATAAAAAAAGCGGAAAGCTGGGGTGTCCCGAGTGTTACCGGCATCTCAGGGCTTCACTTCATTCAGTACTGTCCAATTATCACGGAACCCCCCAGCATGTGGGAAAGGTTCCCGCTAACTTTATTGAACAGGGCAACAGGGGTTTGATGCTCCTTGAGAAAAAAGGGAAGTCATCAACAGCAACCATGACACTTCAAGAGTTGAAGAAGAAAATGCAGAAAGCAGTTCGTGAAGAACGATACGAAGAAGCGGCAGTATTACGGGATGAAATTCAAAGTCTCGAATCTGGAGATAATGAGTAGAGGAAAACATGTTTGATCATCTTCTGGAAAAACCGGGTTTCTGGTCACGTTCGGGTCCCTATCCCGATGTGGTATTATCAACAAGGGTGCGGCTGGCACGAAACCTCGCCACTTTGCCATTTCCCGGAAACATGGGTACTGCCGAGACAGGTTTCCTCAATGGCATGGTTGACAGGTTGATGCAGCATGCGGAATTTTCAGAGAAAATGAGCATAATCAGGATGGACCAGTTATCCCTTGAGGATAAACGATTTTTACGTGAGAGAAACGTAATAACCCGTGAACTGGAATTGTCAGATAAGAGCTCGGTGATGATGGCGGATGATGAAGAATTCATGGTGCTGATCAACGAGGAGGACCACATGAGAATCCAGGTTATAAAGCCTGGTTTCCAGTTAACCGAGGCATACATGTTAGCCAATGTTGTTGATGACGAGATCAACAGGCATATCTCATACGCTTACAGGGATGATTTTGGCTACCTTACCGCCTGTCCCTCAAATGCAGGCACAGGAATGAGGGTGTCAACAATCGTCCACCTGCCCATGCTGTCGCTGATGAAAAACATTTCTGAGGTGATAAAGATGGTGAAAGAGGCAGGGGGACAGATGAAGGGCACAATGATCCAGGGCAGCCGAACGGTTGGGAACATGTTCATCCTGTCTAACCGGATAACCCTCGGAGTATCTGAGGTGGATATTATTGAGGAGATGGACAGGATCACCAACATGGTGATGGATCTTGAAAATGAAGCAAGGGATGATTACGGGGTTGAACACAGGAGTGAACTGGAAGATGCAATCTGGCGTTCGCTGGGGGTACTTAAATTCGCCCGTTCAATCAGTTTCGTAGAGGCAATGGAAAATTTATCACTGGTACGACTTGGTGTCATATTGTCAGTGATCAAAAATATTGATTTGTGGAAAATTAATGATTTAATGGTTACTATACAGATGTCACATCTGCAAAAGCTGGTCAGTGTTGAATTTGCCAGTGTTGAAGAATGTGACAGTTTTCGGGCGGCTTTTTTAAGAGAACAGCTCGAATAACAGGAGTTAATTATGTTTGATTACACTAAAAGATCAAAAAAGGTATTAGAGGTTTACGCGCAATCAGAGGGTCGAAGACTTAATTCTGATTCACTGGGCCCTGAACACATATTTCTGGCCCTTTTAAAAGACGATGACTCAGTAGCTGCCCGCATTCTCAAGAATATGGGAGTTAACTTTGAGCTGCTGAGAAAAAATATAGAGATGTCAGTAAGAAAATCAGGTACTACAATTATTCTTGGAAATGTTCCACTCAGTGCCAGGTATAACCGCATAATCGAAATATCCAAGGATGAAGCCCGCAAGCTGAAAAACAATTATATTGGAACCGAACACCTGTTACTATCAATCTTCAGGGAAGGGACATGTGCCGGCATCGATAACCTGATACGGGCTGGTATTGATTATAACGTGGTGAAGGCCGAGATTCTGAAAATCCTGGGAGTTCAGACACCGGGATATACCGGAACGAAGGGGTCTGAGAAAAGTAAAACCCCCACGGTTGATGAGTTTGCCCAGGAACTTACCAGGCTTGCTGCGGACAATATGCTTGATCCCGTTATTGGAAGATACGAAGAGATAGACCGTGTGATAAGGATTTTGTCACGCAAGACAAAAAACAACCCCGTGCTTATCGGCGAGGCAGGCGTGGGTAAAACCGCCATCGTTGAAGGGCTTGCCCAGCGAATTGTCAACAGGCAGGTGCCTGAGCCGCTGCAGAAGAAGCGGGTTCTTTCACTTGACCTGGCATCAGTGGTTGCGGGCACCAAGTATCGCGGGGAGTTCGAAGAACGGCTTAAGCGAATCATGAAAGAGATTAAAAGTGCTGACAATATCATCATATTCATCGATGAGCTGCATACCATTATTGGGGCAGGAGCCGCTGAAGGTGCCATAGATGCGGCAAATATTTTGAAGCCTGCTCTTGCCCGTGGTGAACTGCAGTGTGTGGGTGCCACAACTCTGAACGAGTATCGGCAGTATATTGAGAAAGACGCGGCCCTCGAAAGGCGTTTCCAGAAAGTTCTTGTTGAAGAACCCAATGTTAAAGAAGCAACCGAAATTCTTCTGGGGCTGAAAGAACGCTACGAGGAACATCACAAGGTGAAGTACACAGAAGATGCCCTGAAGCAGGCTGTTGTATATGCTGACAGGTATATTCACGACAGGTTTCTGCCGGATAAAGCAATTGATGTTATTGATGAGGCAGGTTCAAAGGCAAGGCTTGAGAACTGTGACAGGCCGGGCGATATTGAATCGCTGGAAGAAGAAATTGGTGAATTGAACGAAAAGAAAAATGAACTGGTGAAGGCACAGGAATACGAGCAGGCTGCTTCACTCAGGGATTATATCAAGGAAAAGAAAGTATTGCTGTCTCAGAAGGTTAATGACTGGCAGCAGAAGATAAATGACTACGAGATCGTGGTTGATGACGATCAGATCGCCACCATCGTAGCCCAGTGGACAAAGATTCCCGTTGAGAAGATGGAAGAGAATGAAACGCAGAAACTGCTTCGCATGGAAGATGAACTGCACGAGCGGATTATCGGGCAGGACAGTGCCATAGAGGTGGTAAGCCGGGCAATTCGCAGATCGCGAACCGGGCTTAGAAGTGCCAACAGGCCAATAGGCTCATTTATTTTTCTCGGGCCCACTGGAGTTGGTAAATCAGAACTGGCCAAAACACTGGCAGAATTTCTATTCGATGATGAAAATGCCCTCATACGGCTTGACATGTCCGAGTACATGGAAAAACACAGTGTGTCCCGGCTCATTGGAGCTCCTCCCGGATATGTGGGATATGATGAAGGGGGGCAGCTTACCGAGAAAGTAAAACGCAGGCCATACTCGGTAATACTCTTTGACGAGATAGAAAAGGCACATCCTGATGTCTTCAATATACTGTTGCAGGTTCTTGAAGAGGGTGAATTGACCGACAACTTCGGATCGTCTACCAGCTTCGTGGATACTGTCATCATTATGACATCAAATATAGGAAATCGTGAATTTAACAAGATGTCCAAGATGGGATTTGGCAACGAATCCTCCGAAGAAAAGGACAACGAACGGGTTGGTGACGAGGTGAAGCAACTTTTCAGTCCTGAATTTCTCAACCGTGTTGATGAAACAGTATATTTTCATAAGCTTGATCGAAAGCATATACGAAAGATCGTCGACCTTATGCTTAACGAAGTGAACGACAGGCTGGCTGAACGAAACCTGGAACTGGAATTCTCACCCCGGGTTAGAAGTTACCTGGCTGAAAAAGGTTTTCATGAAAAGTTTGGTGCCCGATACCTGAGACGAACCATTCAAAGCGAGATCGAAGATGCACTGGCAGTGGAACTTCTTAACGGAAAGTGCGCGGGTTATTCCAGGTTGTATGCGGGGGTAAAAGGTAATTCAATTTACTTCAAGCCTATGGAAAAGAAAGAAGAAACCAGAGACGATAATAATGACAACAGGGATGATTCACTTGAAAAGGTGGAGACTCACCACTGAATTGAATAGATAAGGGGTATGGCTGACAAAAAGAAAGCGGGTTCCCGGTTAGAAAGGAAGCTACAAAAGAAAAAACGTCCGCCCCGATCGGAACCCCGTTTTTCCATGTCCTACAGCCAGATTACTAGAAAGATCAAGAACCGGTTTTTCCTGCCGCATTTTCTACGCGATATAAAAAGTTACGGGTTGGGCGAGTTTTCAGATGGTAACAAGCTCACCCTCTTTACAAACGGTGATACCAGCTTTAACAGCTTTTTCAAATCTATACAGAATGCCCGTTTAAGTATTAACCTTGAAACATATATCTTTAACAGCGATGATCTGGGCTGGAAGATGGCCAGGCTGCTTGTTGAGAAGGCACAGGATGGGATAGAGGTGAATGTAATCTATGATGCCATCGGATGTATCGCCACCTCGCCGGCGCTGTTCAGCTATATGCGAAAAGGAGGAGTGGAGCTTGTGAAGTTTCACCCTCTAATCCCATGGCGAAAGGTATGGAATATAAGCTTCAGAGATCATCGAAAAATCCTGGTGGTTGATGGTAAAACGGCTTTTGTGGGGGGTATGAATATCGGCCTGGAATATGCCGGTAAAAAGCTTAAAGGTCATAACTGGCGGGATACTCATCTGGAAATTGAAGGTCCCGCGGTAAGGATGATAGAGTTCTTTTTTATGGAGAACTGGCATCGACAGGGCGGGGCCATGATTAACTTCAGTAAGCATTTTCCGCCGGTGAAAGAAAAAGGCAATACGCTGGTCATGACATTAAGCAGCATGTCGCGAAAGGGGATCAAGCCCATTCAGCTTGCCTATCTTACCGCCATAAAACACGCCCATGAATCCATATTTATCACAAACGCTTATTTTATACCCGACAGAAAAATATACAGGGCACTGGTAAATGCTTCCAACCGTGGGGTAGATGTACGTCTTATACTGCCTGGGAAAAACGACCTGCCCTTTGTGCAGTATGCCAGCAGGTATCTTTACAAGAGATACCTGAAGCACAATATTAATGTTTTTGAATACCAGGAAAATATACTCCACGCGAAGACAGCGGTAATCGATGGGATATGGTCAACCGTTGGTTCGTCAAATCTCGACAGGAGAAGTTTTAAGAAAAACCGCGAAATAAACGCCATCGTTCTTGACAACGAATTCGGTAAGGAGATGGTGAATACCTTTTATGATGACCTGAAAAAAAGCCATGAACTGCTGTTGGAAAACTGGGAAAAAAGATCACTTTTGCAGTTTTTCCTTGAATGGCTTGCCTACAGGTTCAGAAACCTGATGTAATACTTAAGATAATTCTACCCGGTTTACTATAAGACTATCAGAAATCGTCCACAGTATGTACATACGGCAATCCTGTTTAATTCCTTGATATTGCTCATGTCTGCGGGTGGAATAACCATGTGGCATCCGCTGCAGGTATTTTTCTCAAGAATGGCAAAGGGATTCTGACACTTTTTACGCATCCTTTCGTAATAAGTCAATGACCTGTTATCGATTAGCTTGCGAAGTTCATTAATTTTCTTCTGTGTGGAGGGATCCTGCTCTTTATTGTCAAAATAATTATACAGCCTGTCAAGCCTGATTATCAGATCAAGATCTGATGAAGGTACCCCCGCAAGGTTGTCAATAATGGCGTCTTCCGCGTCAGAATGTTCAGATATGTTATCAAGGTATTTTTTTGATTCCCTGTTTAATACTGTATATATTTTCGCAGGTGTTCTGGCTTCATCGATTATTGCTTTTTTTTCAGGATTGGAGAATATACGGGCCATCATGCCAACCAGGTATAAATACTTTGTACTCAAATTGGTTGGGAATAGGCTCAGCATCACATAGTTAACCGGTTCATCATCATACGACTGGTAATCAAGGGGGTCAGAGCAGATACCGAAAACCGTATAGAGGTCTTTTACCGAGTCAGTTCTGGCATGCGGAATGGCAAAACCACTGCCTATACCGGTATTTTCAAGAGACTCCCTGTGTATTACCTGCGCGTAATACCTGTCCGTGTTGGTGAGCTTCCCCAGCTCTTCAAGCTTCTGTATCATCTCTTTAATTACCAGCTGCTTTTCATTAGCCTTAACTGTAAAAATGTTCTCCTTTGGGAAAAGATCAAATAATTCCATGAATGAGCGCTCCTTTTGAGGGTTAAATAAATTTTTTAATTGTAAAAAAGTTCATAAGGAGTTGATACAGTAACAGGATGCGTGTAATAAAGTACCCGTTTCTGTAATTGGTTGAACCTTTAATTAATTTAGCGCAAATATAAAAGTGATACCAACATTATTTTCAATATTTACAGTGTTTACTGTCAATTATACAATTTTTATGTCTAAGATTTATGGTTTTTCCATTTCGATAACAATGTAAAAAATTTTTCAGGGATCAATTTATGAAGATTTTGTTGATTATGATGTATTCTTTAGTTATAGCGATATATATCTTTTCCGGATGCGCACAAACAGGCGTGGTACCGGGGTCAAAGTGCATGGAAAACTGTTATTATGCCAGGCTGGATTGCATTGAATCATGCCAGTCGAATACCGCGCACGTGACGTATGGGTGGAAAAAGAAAAGTAATGGATTCACCAGTGGTATTGTGAACTGTAATGGCCGATGTGAAGCACATTATGAAAAATGTATGGCTATTTGTAAAAATGAGTGACTAAATATTTCTTGACTTTCTGGCTCCACAGGATAGTTCACATGAAGACAACAAACAAAAGGCATGAAATTAATGATAGAAATATTACAGCAGGTTAGCGGCTTAATCTGGGGTATTCCCCTTATCGTACTCTTACTGGGTACAGGCGTGTATTTAACATTTCTATTGAAGGGCCTGCAGTTCAGAACATTATTATCATCACTGAATCTCGCACTGATAAAACGAAAAGAAAGCGGCGAGCATTCCGGTGATATAACCCATTTTCAGGCTCTCATGACAGCCCTTGCCGCCACTGTAGGTACGGGTAACATGGCGGGTGTGGCCTCAGCTATAGCAGCGGGGGGGCCGGGGGCCCTTTTCTGGATGTGGGTAACCGGTTTTTTCGGAATGGCAACAAAATACAGTGAGGCGGTGCTTGCGGTGAAATACCGCCAGGTTGACAAACTGGGCACAATGAGTGGCGGCCCCATGTATTACATTGAGAAGGGACTGAAGCAGAAATGGCTGGCCAGGCTTTTCGCGGTATTTGCAGCATGCGCGGCATTTGGAATAGGCAACATGGTTCAGTCTAATTCGGTTGCAGATGCCCTGAATGCCACAACAGGTGCACCTCACTGGGTTTCGGGGGGCATACTGTTCGTGTTCACCACCCTGGTTATCATGGGTGGTATAAAAAGTATTGCACGGGCAACGTCATTCATTGTTCCCGTGATGATAGTTTTCTATATGGTTGGTGGTATTGTAATACTTATTCTATTTTATGACCGTATTCCAGGGGCGTTTAATCTTATCTTCCATCATGCGTTTAATCCAACTGCGGCGGCCGGTGGCTTTCTTGGGGCAACTGTTAAGATGTCGGTGCAAATGGGTGTTGCACGGGGGATCTTTTCAAACGAATCCGGACTGGGCAGTTCACCTATAGCTGCCGCGGCGGCAAAAACAGATGAACCTGTGCGACAGGCACTGGTGTCTATGACACAGACCTTTATCGATACCATAGTAGTATGTACATTTACAGGTCTTGTGATACTGGTGACCGGTACCTGGAATAGCGGTAAAGACGCGGCAGAACTTACCGAATTCGCCTTTAGTACCGGTCTGCCTGGTTCCTGGGGAGGGCTTGTGGTATCTGTAAGCCTGATCTTTTTCGCATACTCCACTATACTTGGCTGGTCTTATTACGGGGAGAAATCAATTGAATACCTGGCCGGAGAAAGGGCGCTGAAACCATACAGAATTGTATGGGTGGTAGTTGTATTTATCGGTGCCGTTGTCCACATCGATTTTGTGTGGATATTCTCAGATATCATGAATGGTCTCATGGCATTTCCCAACCTCATCGCATTGCTGGGGCTTTCATTTGTCGTACGTAGTGAAACAAAAAAGTATTTTTCAAAATATAATGCATAGTGCTGTCCGAGGGATAATGCTTTTGAGAAGAATCACGGTTCTCCTGTTCATCCTGTCGTTGTGTTTAATTTTATCGTGTCTCGACTTCGAGGCGGTAAGAGATCCGGGCACACTGTATGTGCACCTGGGGGCAGAACCAGGCCATTTGAATCCAGTGACATCAACAGAGGCAGTAGCAAGTTCAATTAACCAGCATATTTATGAAACCCTGGTTGATCGCGATTATGATACACTGGAGATCATACCGCAGCTGGCATCGGGCTGGAAGGTGGCATCCAATCATCTTACGTATACTTTTTATCTGAAAAAAGGGGTATATTGGAGTGATGGTGTGGAATTTACCGCTGATGACGTGGTGTATTCTTTTAAAAAAGTGAAAGATCCAAAGGTTGCCAATGGACCATTAAAAGTATACTATATAGACGTAAAAGATTGCAGAAAGCTCGGTAAATATACTGTTCAATTCGAATATTCAAAACCCTATTTTCTTGGACTGGAGATATGCGGGTCAATACCTGTTGTGCCCAAACATATATTCGATGATGGTACCGATTTTAATACCCATGAAAATAATCGAAAACCAGTTGGAACAGGTCCATATGCATTCAGCAGATGGGACACCGGCAAACGTATAGTGCTTGAAGCCAATGACCGCTGGAGAGGAAAAAAACCTGATATTGATAAGGTTGTATACAAGATAGTTTCCGAATCAAACGTGGCCCTTCAAATGCTGAAAAAAGGTGAACTGGATATGATGTCTGTTCGCTCAATACAATGGGTGCGGCAGACTAATTCCGAAAAATTTAAAAAAAATTTCTACAAGCTGCAATATTTTCAGCCAAGTTACAACTTCATTGGATGGAATGCCAGGCAATCATATTTCAGTGATAACCGTGTAAGAACTGCTCTCACACATCTAATAAACCGCAAAGCTATTCTTGATAAACTTTTATTCGGTCTTGGAAAAATTGTAACCGGTAATTTCTATATATATGATAAGTATTATAATCATTCAATTGAACCTTACGATTATGATCCGGAAAAGGGAAGAGAACTGTTGAAAAAATCCGGATGGATCGACACTGATAATGATGGAATTCTTGATAAAGATGGTAAAAAGTTCTCATTCGTATTTACAATATCAGCCGGTAGTAAGTTTGCCGAGCGCCTGGCAACCATAGTCAAAGAAGACTTGAAGAAGGCCGGCATCCAGATGGAGATTAACCGGTATGAGTGGGCGGTATTCGTGAAAAAACTGCACGAGCGGGATTTCGATGCAGTCACCCTCGCGTGGTCACTCTCCTGGGAAGGCGATCCATACCAGTTGTGGCATTCATCGCAAGTCAAAGAAGGCTCTAATTTTTGCGGTTTCAGCAACAGGGAGGCTGACCGTATCATCGTACGTGCCCGACGCGAATTTAATGAGAAAAAGAGAATCAGGATGTACAGGCGATTTCACGAAATTATTCATGAAGAGCAGCCATACACTTTCCTCTATTGTACTCCCGCCCTGGTGGTAGTGAGCAAGAGATTTGATAATGTTATAGTTCACAAGCGTGGTTTGAATTATCATGAATGGGAGTTAAAGAAAGACCGATGAAATGGTACTTACTGAAAAGATTATTGCTCATTATCCCCACATTTCTGGGAATTACACTGATTACCTATTTCATGATACGTCTTGCGCCGGGTGATTATACTACATTAAAGGCAGGTCTTCAGGGGGAACTGCGTTCCGGCACAATAGGCCGGGAAATTCTTGAACAGGAAAAGAAGTTATACGGACTTGATAAACCCATATACACAGGGTACATTGACTGGGTTTCAAAATTCATAATACTGGATTTCGGTGTGTCCAGGAAGGACGGGAGGCCCGTCAGCACCCATATTGCCGAGGCGCTCCCTATTACCCTAACATTGAACATACTTTCTATCATTATTGTATACATTATCTCAATACCGGTGGGAATCATGTCCGCGGTGAAGAAGGATACGTTATACGACAGGTTATCAAGCCTGGTCTTATTTATACTATACTCTTTGCCCACTTTCTGGGTAGGCTTGTTACTGCTCATGTACCTGAGTGGTGGTGAATATTTCGACCTGTTTCCTTTGAGCGGTATACAGTCAGACTGGGCTTATAAACTAACCCCATTTCAGAAATTTATTGACCTGGTATGGCACCTGGTTCTGCCGGTTATAACATTGACCTACAGTGGATTTGCCTTTCTTTCCCGATATACACGGGCAAATATGCTGGAGGTTATCAATCAGCAGTATATTATTACCGCCCGGGCAAAGGGTCTTTCCAATTACAAGGTGATATTCGTGCATGCTTTTCGTAACTCGTTGATTCCACTTGTTACATTGATGGCCACCCTGCTTCCAGCCCTGCTGGGCGGCAGTGTTATCGTTGAATCAATATTCACCATCCCGGGGATGGGTAAACTGGCTTTTGACTCCATACTGGCGCGGGATATCCCGGTAATCATGGCAATCGCTTCTATTTCAGCTCTACTCACACTGGCAGGCATACTTCTTGCAGACATTGTATATGGTCTCGTTGATCCACGTATCAGGCTGGAGGCGAAACTGTGAGTAGTAGAAAAGGATACTGGAATAATGTCTGGAAGGAATTCAAGAAGAACAGGCTCTCAGTTGCGGGACTGGTTGTTGTAGCTATTCTTTTCATGATTGCCATATTCGCCCCATTACTGGCGAATAATAAACCGTATATATATATCACCGATGATGATGTATATTTCCCTGTATTCATTGATTACCAGGAATTCAGGGGAAGAGATCTGAAAAAAGAACAATTCGAGGGGTTTAAAATATTCCCCCCCATTCCATATTCATATTCAGAATATGACCTGGATGCCATAGTTCTTCCACCTTCAAGGGACCACATACTTGGCACCGATGAGCAGGGAAGGGATCTTGCCGCACGTATGATCTATGGGGCACGTGTATCAATATTTATTGGTTTTGTTGCAGTATTTATTTATGTTAGTATTGGCATTCTCGTGGGAGCCCTCGCCGGTTATTACTCCGGATGGGTTGACATGGTGATATCCAGGATGATCGAAATAGTTATGTGTTTCCCAACTTTCTTTCTTATATTGACAATACTGGCCCTGTGGGGACCAAGCCTTCTCAGTGTAATGGTAGTAATCGGTATCACGGGATGGACGGGGATAGCCCGTATTGTTCGAGGTGAGTTTTTCAAGCTTCGGGAACAGGATTACGTGATCGCGTCGAGAGCACTTGGCGCAAGGGACATGTGGATTATTTTTAAGCACATAATGCCAAACGCACTGGCACCGGTGCTGGTATCAGCAACTTTTGGTATTGCCACCACAATACTGGTCGAGTCTTCATTAAGTTTTCTTGGATTCGGAGTACAACCTCCTACGCCCAGCTGGGGAGATATTCTGTCTCAATCAAGAGATTTTATGGATTTCGCATGGTGGTTAACAATGATACCCGGTATTGCAATATTTATAACTATTACATCATATAACCTTGTTGGCGAGGGGATACAGGATGCTATTGACCCGAAATCATACAAGCGTTAAGATGGATGTATACGTATTAATTGCAGCAGGTTTATTTGGTATTATTTGTATGTGATGATTATTCAGGGAGGTCGAAATGAAATTCTATAGATTGACATTATTCATAATTAGTGTGTGTTTTTTATCATGTAATACCTTTATCATTCCATCGGTTGATTATACAGAGAAAATGCCCCGTGAGACGGATGTACCTGGCTGGACTATAGTTGAGCAAACAACCGAGATTACCTCTGGTTCAATTGCAACCTATATTAAGAATTTTCCGTCTTATTACAGGGTTCATGATATTAGAAGAATTTTGAGGAGTGGGTATCAATGGATTAATGATGATAGCATCAGGCTTACAATGGAAGTATTCCTTTCACCATCAGCACTGGAGTCATTTGGGATTTATTCACGCGACAGGAATAGTCTTGATGAAGTTATGATCCTTGATCAGGAGAGATTTGTGAGCGGTGCCACGTATCATGAATTATACGGAAGGTATTACGTGGTTATCACCTCAAGCAGGCTTTATGATTCATTTCAGAAACATTCTGGTGAACTGGCAGGTGCTCTCAAAAAGAAGATAGAAGAATCAGCCTCTCTTCCTGATTATGTATTATTGTTCAGTAATGAAAAAAAAGAGAAGTCAACGCAAAATCTTATATACTACAAAGAAGGCATTGTAGATTTACCCGGACTTGATGCGGTTTTTGTGAGAGAGAAAAAAGTTGAAGATAGAAACATCAAGATATTGTTCAGTAAAAGGGATTCAACATACAAGGCAGTTCAGGATTTTTCAACCATGCTGCAGTTAAAGGATAATCCATTTGTATTAACAGGTGCGGCAGACATGCAAACTGCATTTAGACAAACAGATGAAAATACATATTCTTATCTTGGACAGTACAGAAAATGGATTTTTGGGGTGCTACAGGTTGACAACCTCGTAGACGCGCGAAAACATACAGCGGAGCTTGGTGTCGATTTGAAAGACTTTATTCAAAACGATTAGAAAGGTAAGTGCGGTAACTGATGGATATAAATGCCATAGTGAAAAAGATACTCAAATCAATTGAAGATGAGTATCATCTTGAAAAGCATACATATATTACCCTGATCCAAAAAAATCTGGTGGGGATGGAAAAGTCTTCAAATGAATGGTTTGGTGACAAGATTCCTGAAAATTTCAACAGGTATCTTGGAGCGATTAATTCTGCTATATACAAATACCTTGAGCAGTCGCATAATATAGAAGATTTTATCACGGATATAGCACTTGAGAGTATCAAACCCCTCACATTGATAAAAAATGTGGTAAATAAATACAGTGCAATGTGGGGAATAGATAATATTCAAATTACAGATGAAGAAGGTGAAACTATTGTAAAATCATCCGAGAATATCTTTATTGATTCAATCGCTCAGCTTTTTCTGGTTCTTTCGCAATTCTGGGAAGATGATACTGCATGTAAAATCATTTCTGCTAGTGACCATTCCAATGTCCATTTGAAAATAAGGGTTACCAATATCAGTGATGAGGCTTTGGACACAAGAAAAATATCCCGGCTTGCGTATTCATATTACGCGGGCGATGAATTTGTAATACGTCTTGGCCTGTTGACACCCCTGGAAAATTTACGAAATACTGGTGCCATGGTAAAAGTTAGTTCCGATAGAAACAGAAAAGAACTCGTTATTATAATTTCGTATCCTTCAATAGAGTTTCTAAATACAATCGACAGTGTACGCAACAATGCAGACAGGCAGGTAAAAAAAAGTGGTGAAAAAAGATCGGGGAATCTTTTTCTAGATATAGATGATTCCATTATCGCAATGGTGATGGTTGAGGAATTGAAGGAATCCGGGTATGATATCAGGGATGTTTCACCGGATGAAAAAATTCTTAAAGAAGATGTCCAAGAAGCGAAAGCATATATTATTGAATATAGCAGGGTTTTAAGTAAATACGGGACTCTTGGAAGATTTCGGGCAAATGTCCCATCAAATCTCAGAACTGTATTGATCTATGGAAGCGATGATATACTTACTATTGACTGTGACTGCAAACATATTTACTTTCTAAAAAAGCCTTTTGATGTTGATGATGTACGGGTAATCGTTGAAGGATTTCTGCCATCACCATTGTGAATTATTTATATTTTAGCTGAAAGTGATGTGTATTATATAATCGGTGACATACATGGTTGTATAGATAAGCTGAAAAAATTGTACGAGCTAATCGCGTATAGAATCAAGGTAAATGATACATTGATATTTCTGGGCGATTATATCGACAGGGGTGCAAACTCATTTGAAGTGATAGAGTTTTTAAAGACACTTGAAAAATATCACACAACAGTATTTTTAAGAGGGAATCATGAAGACATGTTTCTCTCGTATTTGAAGAATATGGATACCAGCGGGTTATATCTGTATAATGGTGGAATGGCCACCTTGAGAAATTACCGTAAAAACCAGGGTTCCCTGCTCTTACCTGAAAAGCATAAAGAGTTCTTTAATTCCTTACACTTCTATTATGAAACGGATGAGTTTATCGCGGTGCATGCAGGGTTGCGACCGGGAATAGATGATATAAAAAAACAATCAGAATATGACATGATATGGATACGTGAAAATTTCTTCTTATCATCATATACGTGGCCCAAGCTGGTTGTGTTCGGACATACTCCAACTGAACATATACCAGGTGGAAAGTGGGGAGAGGTATATTTTAATCAAGAGAAAAACATAGCTGGTATCGATACGGGAGCTGTATTCGGTGGCAAACTCACCTGTTTGCGGTTGCCTGACAGGACAATATTTCAGATATAGTAGATTATATTAATTAAAGCAACAAAAAATGTAATAATTTGAGTAAAATATATACATTTGTACACAAAGTTATGCACACGTGTTGATAACTTTATAAATAAAAGGCTCATGGAGGGGAGGATGAGATTTTGGAAAAGTGTATATGTTTCACTGGTTATGGTAATAGTTTTAATGATGATTTTTAATTGTACAGGGTGCAGTGATAATGCAGTTACAACGAAGGATAATGAGTCAAGTGTGTTGAAAGTTATGACCATAAATGTATGGTCTGGGCTTGATTACGAGGGTACACTCTCCATGGGGGAGTATGAATCAGAAGAGCGTCGTATGAAGCGATACAGATCGCTACTTGAAAACATTAATCGTGTATCCCCTGATGTGATCGCGGTGAACGAGGCTAATTACCTTCCGGATTACGTAGAGAAGCTTGCCGAAGATATTGATTATGATTATATCTATCATGTGGGAATAGCAGGACTGCAGGTCTTTCGATTGGGAATTCCCTGGAATTTAAAAGAAGGAGATGCCATACTTGCTAGAAAAACGCTTGGTTTAGAGAAAGTTGGCAGAAAACAATTATCCGGTGGCGGTTTTATATGGAACAATCTTTCATTCCACACATCTGATGCCACCCAGGTACTGGTTGGAAGAATAACATGGAATACACAACCTGTATACCTGGCGGTAACACACTGGCATGCTTCACCAGGTGATACACGTCGATACAGAGACTTACTCAAGAAGTTGAAAGAAAAATGGGATTATAACGATACTGAATACAATGAAGCGATCACTTCACTTGAACGGGACAATAAGTGGAGGATGGATGAATCTGAAATAATGTCCGCATATCTTGAAACCGTGGTTCCTCCGGGAAAACCAGTAATTCTAATGGGAGATTTTAATGCATCCATTGATTCTCCTGAAATGCAATACTTGCTGAGCAGGGGATATTACGATAGTTTTAGTAATGTCCGGGTTGAACCAGGTTTCACCTGGGATCCAATGAGAAATATAAATATCCAGGAATACTATATTGAAAATATCGAGAAGAAATACAAAGACTTATATACACATTTGAATCAATATAATGAAATGGAACGACAGAGAATTGACTTTGTACTGGTTGGCGGTTCATTATCAAAAGAATCGGTTGTGGAATCAAGTGTATGTACCGATAATGTATATGAGGATGTGCACCCTTCTGATCATTTTGGTGTGTGCGCGGATATTCTCATTAAATGAGTTTACAAAACATTGTTGCTGAATAATACTGATCAGCCAGCAGTATACACTTCTTAACAGGCAGGGGTTGAAATGGGTTTTGTTAGTTTTATTTCGAGGACGATAGCGTTTACTTTTGCCATTGCGTTTATTACTGTGCTAGGCGGATGGATGAGCGCCGTATTCGGATATTTTCTGGGTACATCATTTATTATAACCTCTTATGATGAGATACAATCCATACTGGTAAAATGGCTGCCCCTGGCCGTAGTAGTTCCCACGGTGCTGCACTATGTACAGTTTGGCTTGCTGACCCCCTTGAAAATTCCTGCTTTTTTCAAATCATTGAGAAGAATCAATAGTTCCTTCAAATCAGGTACTCTTGATACTTCATTAGATGACCAGGAGATTCATAAACTGTATGTTGACCTGTCACACCTGCCTATGTACAACATGATAACTGCCAGTTTATATGGTGCGTTCTGCGGGCTTCTTCTTATAGTATTAGTCTATTTCGATTACTATACATCTGGAGAACTTGTAGAATATAAGATGAAAATTGTTACCAGGGTTATTGCCGTTGCGGTACTGGTGGTTGTCATTCTTTATGGAATGTCCACCTACCTGATAACAGAAATACTTATCAATCGGGGACGAGCTCAATGTTATAATCAGATGCGCATCAGGGGAATGGGCGTATACCCAAGGGGGCTGATTGGACTCAGGGTTAAATTCAGTTTCTTCGTTGTACTGATGGTTATTACACTTTTTACCTTTGCCGCCATGATGGAACAGTTCAGATTGTACCAGGTTTCCCGTTATGATGTCATAATCACTTATTTTGTAATATCAATTATTGCTGGATTATTTCTCATGTATGTTAATTCAGATTCAATTATGCGTGTGCTTAACGAAATGGCAATTGTTACAAAGCGTATATCTGAAGGGGAGGCCGCATCATTTCGTGTCATGTCATACGAAGAAGAATTTGCTGCAATTGAATATTCAGTTATGGAAATGGCGTATGAAATACAGGAGCACCGTAAAAATCTTGAGTTAAAGGTTGAGCAGAGAACAGAAGAGCTGCAACAGGCACTTGGTGACCTGAAAGATAAGGACGACCTGATACAAAAACAGCTGGAAATTGCCGGCAATATACAAAGGAGTATACTCCCCGGAAAAATTGATGACTGGAACGAATTGAAGTTTTCTGTCAGGTATATTGCCATGGAGAAAATTGGTGGTGACTTTTACGATGTGTATCAGCTCAAAGATGACAGGCTGGGAGTTCTTATCGCTGATGTATCGGGTCATGGTATACCAGCAGCGCTGGTTACATCAATGGCAAAAATTTCATTTGGCAACGCATCTCTCCAGTATGATTCCCCGAAACGTATTTTTCAGGATGTTAACCAGAACATTCTTGAGCATGTTAAAACACAGGACTACCTGACAGGTTTTTTTGTTACTATCGACGATGAGTATAACGTAATCTACGCAAATGCCAGTCATCAGAAAGCTATCCTGATACGAAATGATGAAGGCCGCATCGAGCTTCTGGATACAAATGGTCTTTTTATCGGTGCTGTAGAAGAAGCAAGGGAAACTTACGAAGAGATGGCAACAAAGCTTAATTACG
The DNA here is from genome assembly GCA_964629365.1 of uncultured Leptospiraceae bacterium. GTDB lineage: Bacteria > Spirochaetota > UBA4802 > UBA4802 > UB4802 > M55B154. The sequence continues at coordinate 17,858 of CAZVRB010000014.1, read as the reverse complement.
GTGACAGGCTTGTATTGTATACTGATGGTATACCTGAGGCTGTTAATGAAAACCGTGAAGAGTATTCAACTGACCGGCTTCAGGATGTAGTATTAAAAAACAGGCATTTGCCAATGGAGGATTTTACCAGTTACATTATTGAGGATGTACAGAGGTTCATTGGCAATTCACCGGTTGAGGATGATATTACCCTGCTTGTAATTGAATTAGCCCGTGATGAAGCGGTTGATATAATCCGGCAGTCAAAGAAACTAGTATCGGAGCACAAATACTACGAAGCGATAGATTATCTTGAAAGAAGCCTCACACTTTACCAGGACAATAGAAAATTGCTTTATAATCTTGCAAAGAACTATTTCAGGGTGAATAATTATGGGAAAACGGTTGAATGCGTAGAAAAGTACGTGGATATGGATAAGAGAAACAAGTACGCCTATTATGTGGGAGGTGCCGCATACTACCAGATGATGAATTATGAAAACTCCATCAGGTATCTTGAAAAGGCACAGAGTTTAGATCCAAACTTTACTAATGCCCTTTTTGCACTGGGTATGGCTTATAAGAAAAGTGGTAAAATGGATGACGCACTCCGAACATTTGAGAGGGTTGTTAATATTGACCCTGACAGCAAAATGGCACTGTTTGAAATAAATGAAATTAGAAAGAAGGAAAATCAAACGTGATTATCGCTGTCCTTTTTCTCTTTAAATGTTTTTATTTTTAACGAGATAACTAATATAACGGCAATAATAAAGATAGTAAAAACAACGTATTTATATCTGTCCAGATACGGTTCAATAATGCGATAATTCTCTCCAAAAAAGTATCCCAGTGAAAAAAGAATTGTTGATGTTAATATCAGGGCAAGGAAATCAATAATAAGAAAACGATAAAACCGCATTCTGGCTATACCTGCTGATATGAAAAGAACATTCCGAACACCGAATGGAATGAACCGCCCGAAAAAAAGTGTTTTTTGACCATAATTATGAAAATACTCTTCAACCTTGAAAAGTTTCTTTTCTGAAACAAATCGCCTGATTACTTTTGTTTCCATCACCTGTCTTCCGGCGAACCTGCCTATTGAATAGGCGATAATATCACTGGTATATGCACCAGCAAAACAACCGATAAAAATCAGCATGGTTTTTTCAGGAGCAATAGTTGCCGCAATGGATGCAGCAATAATAAATACCAGGTCTTCTGATACAGGCAGGTTTAGACCGGCCAGTATTAACAGACCAAATACTATAAAGTGAGTGTATGGTGCAAGACTGTAGAGGAGTTCTGATAGATGTTCCATGTAATGTTATTATGGCAATCATTAACCATGAAAAAATTATTCAACTACAAATGGTTCATACCTGATGGCCGGGGTTCCTTTTTTTACCCAGATTCTTACTCTTAATGCACTTTTGCCGAATTCAGCAGATATTGTGTCAAGCTCTTCAAAATAATCAATAGATTCAACAGGAAACTCGTAAAATTCTGTTTCACTTGTGAATGGATCGGATACAAGAACAAGCTTTTCCCTGTCTACGGGATGTCTCTTTGGTGTTCCGGAAAAAGAAGTATGAGTATTGAAGAAGTCTATCTCGCGATACTTGTCTATGTCATATTTATTTGCTGTTTCAAGAAGTTTTATAGCTTTTTTTTGTTCTTCCATATGCACTCCTCCTCACTCAACGGTTTCTTTTCTGGTATGTTTCAGATATTATATATACATACCACAATCTAATCAGTATATTCAACAATAATTATTCTGCATTTCATTCAAATTGGTAATCATAAATCTGCCTTTATAATAGTTTAAGAAATGGCATAATTTAAGTTGTTACAAAATGTTTTTCGATGTTCTGAAAGGCAATGCAATTAAATCATATCTTACAGTTTTATTGTAAACAACATTTTCAGTACTTTATTAGTAAAAAAACAGAATTATAAATGAACTTAAAAATTCTTGACTTTAATTGTTCTCATCTTCAGTAATATCAAAGGTACGGTAGATACAATTATTATTGTGAAGAGAAATACTTATAGTATGAAACAAATAAAGCAGCATTCAATAATTGCCATAGCATTAATTATAATTACTTTCGGGTTAATGATATTTCTTAGAATATATTTTTCATACATGTACCCGGAGAAGATGCTAAAGGATTCAGTACGTGAATTCTTTATGGATAATTTTAATAAGGCCATCACACTTGATGAAGTCGATATAACCACAGCAGGCAACCTGGTAATTAAAAATCTCAACATATCAATTGGAAGTGATTTCAATGATAATATTAGTTTAATAGCATGCAGCGAAGCTGTCGTTGACATGAATTTTTTCCCCATGCTGCGTGGTAAGCCTGTAGTAAGTGGGATGGATTTTCAGAACGCAATGATAACAATCGTTAAAAATTATGGGAAGCCATATTCAGAAACATTTAACACTATATTTTTGTCTATTGATGATGTCAGTAAAATGAAATCAATAGACCTGTCAAACTTCAGCGTCTCATTAAGTGGGGCAATAGTATACAGGGAGATACTGCGGGATGACAGGTTTGAAATGAAGATACGTAACGTAAACATGCGAACACGTTTTACTAATTCGCGAATAACCTATGATTTTAGTGGTACACTGCAGCCACATGGAAGTGTGGAGTTGGGAGATGGTTCAATTTCAATTGATGGTACAATATACTTTAATGACGGTTATGAGTACAGGGATTCGCGCCATTCAATTAAAATGAACAATTTCGATGCCTCATATGCGAACATATTCATCAAGGAACATGATATTGCAAAAATAAACACAAGTGGAGGAGTAACCCTTGATGGAAAACTGGTACACAGGAACAAAATTCTTACGGGTCATGTGGAATCTGAACTTAACAATCTTGGATTATATTATCATGCTGATCCAGCACATCCGTTTGCGGTAATCTCAAATGAAAATTGCAATGCTTCTGCAACATTTACCATTAACCTTTCAGGTAATAAAATATCCATTCAAAAATATTCCATTTATGATGACAGAATCAGTATTGATGGATCGTTTGGATATGAAAATAGTGATCAGAAACATTATGTTGAATTGGAAATGAAATCAAACAAGATTAATCTGGAGGATGTTTCAAAATACCTGGTTCCTTACCAGAATCTTTCATATACTGGAAAATTAAATATTGATTGTAATATTGGATATAATATCAGGGAACGACAGGCTGATAGATTTAATATAGATGTGCAACTTGATAAATCATCAGCAAGTGTGTTTAAAGATGGATCAAATATTCCAATTTTCAAGGATGGTAGTCTTAAAATTAAAGGTCACCCTGAAAGCCTGGTGATGAAGATTTTTGCTGCCAGAAAACGTTCTGATTTATCGTGGGAGGTCTATTCTGATGTTAGTACATGGTATCCATTCTCTGCAAATTCAGTAATGACACTTAAGTCTTCAGTAATGGAACTTGATAATATTTCAAAAGTTATTGTAGCCGGTATTTCTAAACTTTATGAACAGGCATTGATCGATGCTAAAAAAGGGTATGATGAAACCTATTTTATGCAGACTCCAGCCGGTGATTTTATGATAAACAACGATATTGCCCTGAATATAATATTCCAAAAAGTGCTGGCAGGCAAAGCAGCCCGAATTGACAATTGCATGATATCACTTAAAAGTGACAAGGGACGTGTTAGATTAGAGCAGTTTGAAATGAACGGCTATGATGCACGATATGATTTAGATTGTGAGGGATATTTTAATCGGGATTATCCATTATTCTCTATGTCAGGAAGTATCAATTCATTTAACCTGGGTGATTTTTGCAGGGATGCGGAAATAAGTAGTACCACAGGAACTCTCTCGCTTGCTTTCGACTTTGAAGTGAATGCGTACCGGCTATACCACCTTCTGAACAATGGGCGTGGAAGCTTTAATTGTTCAATCAGGGACGGTAAGATTGAAGGCACAGATATACAAAAAAATCTGCAAAACTTTTTCAGTGAACCAGGTTACGATATGCATTCTCTGGACCTGGTAAATTACTCATCCGCAGATATGTCCGTTAAACATTATGGTCGAAACTGGTATGTGCGAAACATCGATTTTAACGGCGATTCTTTACAATTCAACGGAAGAGGCAGTTATATACTGGAAGATGGACTAAATATACCCATGTATGCCATTGTTGCGATGAAGGTCACAGAGAAAGGTAGTGCTGTAAATGAAAAGAGGGGAGTCCCCCTTGTGATAAAGGGTACTCCCGGTAAACCAGTTTTGAAGCATAGAAAAGAGCAGAAAAAGAAAAGTTTAGTTCTCTTTAATGTCAATTAATTCATAAATCTTAACCGGACGCTCTTTACCTTTAACCTTCACAAGGTCAAGTTCCCGGGAGATTATATGATCTTTTACCTGTTCGTAGGTGAATTCGCTTATAATTATATTTGTTCCATATTCCTTGTTCGTACCCTCAAGTCTTGCTCCAAGGTTTACATTGTCACCCATCAGAGTGTAATCCATTCTTGAAGATGAACCCATATTTCCCACAACCATCTCGCCGGTATTAACACCAATACCAATGTAGAGTGCAGGCTTCCCCTGTTCATCCCATTGTGCATTCAGTTGGTTCAATTTTTCCATCATTTCCACAGCGCATTTGCATGATCGTAACGCGTGATCATCCTGAGGTAATGGGGCACCCCAGAATGCCATGATTTCATCACCTACATACTTATCAAGTGTGCCGTCATACTGGATAACAAGATCTGTCATCGCCTGAAGGTATTCATTAAGGTGTTCAACAAGTTCTTCCGGAGGCATGGTTTCAGATAAAGAGGTAAAACTTCTAATATCTGAAAATAATACCGTAAGGATCTTTTTTTGACCGCCCAGTTGAAGCATCTTCGGATCTTTCAGCAGTTCATCAACAACTGATTTTGATACAAATTTTGAAAATGTTTGCCGTATGTATTTCTTTTCCTGCTGTTCGGTTAAAACACGGTATGCAAGTATGAAAGAGAAAGTTCCGCCAATTTGAATGATTGGGGTTGTGAACGCGCATATAAAATTCATTGTATCAAAAAGTATATAACTGCCAATAACGTATAGTAAGCCAAGAACAACGGCGAAAATAACTGAGAAAACAATCGAAAAGCGGGGAAGTAGAATACCCATTAACAGGGCAAGAACCAGCATTATTATTACATTCTGCAGTGGTGTAAGCTTTATTATGAAATCCTGGTTTAGTATTGTGTTGAGTGCATTGGCATGATGTTCGATACCAAATAACTGTCCATAAGGAGATGGGTGAATATCAGTAGATATACCGGTTGATGAATACGCGGCAACCAGGCATATTTTATTTTCAAGTGATTTGTGTTTATATTTACCATCCCTGGCAAAATAATAATATGAATAGCTCTGGAAACTACCGGGTCCCCCTATAAAGTTGATATCCATGAAGCCTTCATCATCAATGGGTATGGTAATGGTTCCGTCTGAGGATGGTTTTGCCATCTTCTCGGGGGGGATGTTTTTCAGCTTTACATATTGTCCAATTTGAATTTCAACATCATCTTTGGTGATTCCATAGTAGTGCATCGCAATAACAAGGTCAATTGATGGATAATAGAATCCACGATATTTAATAATGATAGGGAGTTGCCTGTTCACCTTATCAGAGACATCAGGTTTAATATTGGCGTAGCCGATACCACTGGCTGCACGGGAAAGCATGGGAGTCGGCGGTACTGCTTCCTCAACCCACGGCATTTTTTTATCATCCGGATCAACTGGAAAACGGTACTGGTCTAATATCTCCATTCGCTCATCGATGTCAGAATATTTTACGTGAACCTCTTCTGTTTCAAATGGAAAGTCAAGAAACACATTACCTGCATCACGAATTGCTTCAGCGAATTCCTTTTCGTGTTCCTTGTGATCAAGAAACATGATATCAAAGAATATAGATTCGGGATTTCCCGAACTGACAAAACGGGTAAATTTAGCATGCATGTCCCATGAAAACGGCCACCTTATACCCTGTTCAGAGAAAGTACGTATGGTACTTTCGTCGATACCCAGGATTATAATATCCTCCCTGGCCTTGGGGTTTCTCGAACCCAGTTGAACTCCTTCCTGTAGCTTCTCTGTTTTTTGAGATGGGTCTCTCAGGTAAAATCTGAAGTCAACAGACCCTGACTCGAGGCCGTCAAAGAGGCGTGTTTGACTGTATAAAAAGCTAATTATAAGGAAAAACAACAGGGTTATGCCGAGACCAATAAGGTGGTTCTTCTCAAATTTCATGGCGAACCTCATAACAGGGATATATATTAGTAATGCATTAAGAGACTATCTTTTTTCTCACGGGTAGATGATATTTTCAAGTATTTTATTTTTTTGCTACTGATGCATTTCTAAGTATTGAAGTTCCAATAGTTAATGATTCTAAAGATTCCATTCACACATGTATGATAGTGATAAAATGTACCGATGACACATACATACGGCAATACTGTAAAGTGTGAAGATAAATAATTGACAAATTGTTAGAAGATTGTTTCAGATGTGGCATAATTAGAAAATACTTCATTCCATGCGACATTTCGTATCATCCCGTTATCGTTAAGGCGAGTAATTATTAAGGCAAGTTATTGTTATCGAGGTGACATTTTGATATTAAAAGATGCTGTACGTGATTTAGTTGAAAAGGCAGTAAAAGACATGGCAGGTGAAACAGGCATGGATTTGTCTGCATTGCCCGAAGCAAAAATTGAATATCCGCGTGATGATAAGTTTGGTGATTATTCAACTCCTGTTGCCATGGAATCGGCGAAAATTCTCAGAAAATCTCCTATCGATATTGGCACCATGTTGAAGTCACATATAGAGGATGGCGGTATAATCGGTGACGTGGAAGTTGTTAAGCCTGGTTTTGTGAATCTATTCATATCGCTTGATTTTCTTTTTAAAAACCTGAAAACAATACTTTCAGAATGTGATAATTATGGTAAGAATACACGGGAGAATCCCCGAAACATCAATATCGAATTTGTGTCCGCAAATCCTACTGGTCCATTAAATGTTGTTTCAGCACGGGCCGCCGCAGTGGGGGATACACTGGCTAACCTGCTGGAAGCAAGCGGCGACAGGGTGGACAGGGAATTTTATGTGAATGATTACGGAAACCAGGTGTACCTGTTGGGTAAGTCGGTTCTGGCACGTTACCGGGAATTAAAGGGTGAAAAGGTGTCATTCCCGGAAAATGGATATCATGGGGAATATATCAGGGACATAGCCGCCTGGATAGCTGGCGAACATGATGATGATATCAATGCACTTGAAACAGAAGAAGAGATGATCAAATACTGTTCTGATAAAGCTGTAGAATATAATGTAAATGGACAGAAAAATGATCTGAAAAAATTCAATGTGGAATACCATACATGGTTTCACGAAAAGAATTTGCATAAAGACGGCAAGGTTGAAGATACATTCTCATATCTTCAATCATTGAATGTAATATATGAAGAAGAAGGGAAACAATTATTTCGCGCAACCGATTATGGTGATGATAAGGACAGGGTTGTCATCAGGGATGATGGCAGGCCAACATACCTGATGGCTGATATAGCCTATCACCTCACTAAAATCAAGAGACAGTACGACCTGGTAATTGATATATGGGGACCAGACCATCACGGGTATATTTCACGACTTGTGGGTGCCATGCAGGCCATGGGGTATGATGAAAATAAGTTTAAAATACTCATTGCCCAGCAGGTGAACCTGATGATGGAAGGTGAAGCGGTTAAGATGTCAAAGAGACTGGGTAAATTTTCAACAATGGAAGATCTTATCGATGAAGTTGGTGTGGATGTGGCGCGTTATTTCTTTGTCATGCGTTCAATGGAAAGCCATCTGGATTTCGATCTGGATCTTGCCAGGCGTCAGAGCTCCGAGAATCCTGTATTTTACCTGCAGTACGCGCATGCGAGAATTTGCTCAATTTTCCGTGAAGCTGAAACAAGGGGGATACCCTATGACCCTGAAAAGGCAGTTGAAAGCCTGTTAGATAACCAGGAGTCAATCGCAATAATGAAATTACTTGCAAGGTTTCCTGAGGAGATTCGTGATGCGGCTGTCACCTGTGAGCCCCATCGCATGACCACGTACCTTATGCGGCTGGCCCAGGGATATCATAAATTTTATACTGAGCACAGGGTGCTCTCAGATGATATTGAGGCAACACAAACATACCTTACCCTTTGTGACGCTGTGCATATTGTAATGAAGAATGGGCTGCATATACTCGGTGTATCCGCTCCTGAAAAGATGTGACATCCAGATATTTTTGTGTTGTATTTTGCGTATCTTGTTGTGTATAATGTCTCAAAAACCCTTCGGCCTGGTTTATAAATATGGTACGTACAGCGCTTGTCGCAACCGGCAACGAGCTGGTTTATGGCAAAATTCAGGAATATAATAATTATTACCTGAGTAAAACATTATTCGCAACGAGTTGTGAAGTTGTTGCGCATTATACCGTTGGAGATAATCCGGAAATGATAAAAAAGGCTCTTCAAGATGCTTTTTTATCAGCTGACCTTGTAGTAATAACCGGGGGGCTTGGTCCAACAGATGATGATCGTACTATAGAAGTGTTGCAACAGATGCTTCATTTTGAAACATCTGTTCACCAGCCAGGATTACGCCGGATGGAAAAATACTTCAGTAGTATGGAAAGAAAAGTTTTACCTGGTGATTTAAAAATGGTAACCGTTCCTTCTGATGGTGAAGTATTTGATAATGAAATCGGGCTTGCCGTTGGATTTTCCGTCCCCGTGGAATCCGTAATTGTTATTGCAATGCCTGGAGTGCCCCGTGAAATGGAATACATGTTCGCTAACAAGGTATTCCCATATATTGAATCGAAACTGAATCTTGAAAAAAGAGATTTTATGGAATTCAAAACTGTTCTGATGCGGGAGGCCGAGGTTAATAATATTGTTGGATCGCTGGCGATTCCATTTGAAAGTGTTACATGGGGGATTACCACAAACCTGGGCATAAACCATGTACTTTTTTATTCAAAAGATGATATATCTTTCCCAGCCCGGTTGATACAAACTGAGATGGAAAGGGCATTTGGCGAAAATCTTCTCTTGAATGAATATAATTCACTTGAAAAGGAGTTGTTGTTCAGGTTGTCATCCCTGAAGATGACACTTGCTGTTGCAGAGTCATGTACCGGTGGACTGGTTGCTAAAAAAATGACGGATATACCAGGTTCATCTGATGTCTTTAATGGGGGAATTATCACGTACAGTAACCAGGCCAAGAAAGAACTTCTGGATGTATCCGCATCGGCATTAAGTGAATATGGTGCTGTAAGCGAACTGGTTGCCGGGCAAATGGCTGAAGGAGCGAGAAATAAGCTTGGAGCCGATATTTGTGTGTCTATAACTGGTGTTGCCGGTCCGGGGGGTGGCACAAAGGAAAAACCTGTAGGTATGGTTTGCTTTGGACTTGCTACTCCCGAAGGGTTGCAGACATATACTGAAAAATTTACTGCTGACAGGTGGCGTAACAGGGAGCTGTCTGCCATTTTTGCGATGAATATTGTTAGAAATTACTGTTCCAGGATTGCATGATGCGTAAAAGATATCTAATAACATTTTTATTTATTGTTTTGTTCAGTGGAATTTCATACGCAAATTCCAATTCTTCACAATTGTTCGAACAGGGTATGGAGGCCTTTAAATCCGGTAATTATGGGTCTTCTGAACTAATATTTCGCAAGGTGGTTGATACAGACGATGAATACCGGGACAGGGCGTGGTTCTTCCTTGCCAGGTCCATATTCAATCAAAAAAAATACAAGTCCGCCATATTCGAATTTAACAGGTTTCTGTTAATTTGTTCAACACCTGAACTATGTTCTGAAGCACGCTACTGGATTGCCGAAGCGTATTTTTATATGAATGATTATATAAAGGCTATAGAGGAATTCAGGCGATTTATTGCCAAGGGTATTAACAAGAAACTTATAGTGGCCTCTTATGACAGGATCGGAGAGATATATTATAACCAGGAACGATATGACGAGGCAATAATTGAATGGAAGAAGGCCGTTGCCCGCAGCGATAAGAAATCCAGGGACAATAACAGAATTGTAAAAATTGGTGAAGCAATGTTCCAGAATAAAAAATACGAGGAGGCACTGGATCTGCTTGAACCTTTAATGTATTCACTTGGAAATATAAAGACAGCTTCAAGGGCCCGTCTTATCGTGGGTCGATCATACCAGTTGAAGGGAAACCATGGTAAGGCCCTTAGAATATTTCGATCGATCCCGGATTCACTTTTAAAAGAATCCCCTTTTTATGATGCCCGGTATTACAAGGCATTATCCTACCTGGAGATAAATGAAGTATCAACAGCACGATTCTACCTGGAATCATTTATATTAATTGGTGAAGATTCACAATGGTATTATAACGCCAAGTATCAACTGGGTAAAATGCTGGTAGGCACAAGGCGTGAAGACGAAGGAATTGAGTTGCTTGAGGAAGTTCGTAGAGAAACGGTAAACATGGAGTTGAAAAGCCAGGCGTCCATGGTGTTGAGTAAACTGTACCTGGATAGCGATCCCGAGAAAGCAATTCCTTACCTGGAAGATTCAGTATCTGTTAATGATCCCGAAACACAAAAAAATACAATGCTGTTGCTAGCAAACGTGTATCTTGACGTTAACCGTTTGGAAGATGCCGAGAGGATTCTTGAATACCTTTTTTCGCAGCATACCTATGATGAAGATATTGACCGGATACAGTTTCTGCTGGCCAGGGTATATATGAAGCAGGGAGAAGTGGAAAAAGCGCTTGCCGGGTTTGAAAAAATACGCGAACTGAATCCTTTCTCTGAATATTTAAATGAATCAAATTATTTTCTGGGAAAAGCATATTATGAGAAGAAGGATTACAAGAAATCAATTGAATTGCTTAAATCATATATTAATTTAAAAAAAGCATCATACAAGTATGAAGCGTACAGAATTATGGTGCAGGCATACTACAACCAGAAAAATATAAAAAAGGCTGAATCAATTGTCCAGGTACTGATGAAATACTACTCTGGAATGGATGACCTGGCAGCTTTTATCTATGACTTTGCAAATGATCTGCGACAACATGACGGGGATGTAACCAGGTATGAAGATTTTATCTTATCACGGTATCCCAATTCCAGGTATTCCGGTAATATATTGATCAGCAGGGGTGATGAACAGTTTAAAGCCGGAAAGTTTGATGCGGCCGCGTATTATTATCGAAAATATCTTGAAGCCCCAAAAAGAGAAAGGGAGCAACCAGTATTGTTGTACTATATGATTTCAAGCTACAATGCGAAAAATTATCGTACCGTGGTAACCCGGCTTAATGATGCTGATATTGTAAATGAATCAAGCTACACGGGTAAGCAATTGAAAATTCTCCTGGCAAAAAGTTATTATATGCTGGAAGCATACAAGACCGCCTATACGATATTTATGCAGATTCCCCTCAACGACTTTAATTCAGCTGATCTTGTAATGGTTGCTAATTCAGCATTACGACAGGATGATACAGGTACTGTGATCAAGATTGTTAACACGGTAAGAGACAGCAGCGAAATATATGCCGAGGTGTTGTTTCAACTTGCAGCTTACTATAAAAAAATGGAATCGTATGAAAGTGCAATGGAGTATTTTTCAAAACTGATAATTGATGTACCAGGCTCAAACAAGATACTTGAAACAAGGTTTGAATTGGCAGACCTGTATATTCAAAAAGAAAAATATTCCGAGGCTATAGAGCTTGTTGAAAACATCGAAGAAGAAGAGTATAAAGTCAGAAAAAATGCAATTAAAATCCTTTCATATTTTGGCATGGATGATGATGTTAAGGCAATGGATATTGTAAATAAACATCTGAATCAGATTTTAAAATCTACTTACGCCGAACAGGTACTTAGAAAGTGTCTTGAATATTATTATATTCGTGATGACCTGGATAATGTTAAACAATACGCACGAATGCTTGTTAAATATAGCGGCAATACAACAATAATCAATTATTACTATGCCAGGCTTTATTTAAAACGAAATATGTATAAAACCGCTTATTATTTTTATTACAAGGTTGCACAGGACCAGAGTGAATACTGGGAAGAAAGTACATACTACCTGGGATTGTTAAGTTTGCATGTGTATAACAATCCATCCCGTGCTTTTGGATATCTTGAAAATGTTGCTAAAAAGAAAAACGCTGAAAATGATTTCGTAATAAAATCACGGATGTTACTTGCAATACTGCTGAATGAATGGGGCAAGGTTGAAAGATCCAGGGAACTGTTGAATACATTGCAATCAGATACTATGAACGTATTAACGAGGGTTAAAGCACAGAACCTGTACGATTATTATGGATATAACAAGGACACGAAATAATAAACGGGGAGCATAAAATGGGTAATCGGTTGAAGATTCTGGTGATTCATGGACCAAATATTAATTTACTGGGAACACGAGAGCCTGGTATTTACGGCAACCTTACACTTGAAGAGGTTGATAATAAAATTAAAGCATTTGCATCTGATTGTGACATTGAAGTATCAATATATCAGTCGAATCATGAAGGGGACATTATTGATGCAATACAGAAGAAAAAAGATTATAATGGACTTGTTATAAATCCTGCAGCATATACACATACTTCAGTTGCCATATATGACGCAATAATCGCGTGTAAAATCCCCGCGGTTGAGGTACATATATCAAATATACACGGTCGTGAATCATTCAGAAAGAATTCACTAATTGCTCCCTCATGTGTCGGTCAGATATCCGGTTTCGGATATTACTCGTATATACTTGGAATACACGCGATAATAGATCATATAAAAAACAATTAAAGACAGGATGTGTATGAAGCGGCTTAGACGTTTGAAAAAGAAACTAATTGATAATGAAAACATACCATACCTTATTACTTCAATTCCCAATATCCGTTACCTCACAGGATTTGAAGGTTCTTACGCGAGTATGGTTATAACCGAAAATTCGTATTACTTCGTATCAGATGGCCGTTACCAGGAATATGCCAGGTCTATTCTTCCCAGTAAGGTGACATTCATTCTTCAGGATAATGGGTTGATATCTGCGGTGAAGGAGATTTTGACTAATGAGAACGCAAAAGAGCTATACCTGGAAGAGCATTCAATGCCCCTTAGCCAGTATTTTCAGTTCAAAGATTCTTTAAAAAAAATTAAGCTGAGAGGTGGGGGAGATGTCGTCAACGAACAGAGAATGATCAAGAATGAAAGTGAGATAGCATTGCTGAGAAAAGCGGCTTCAATAACAGATGGTTGTTTTTCACACCTGCTGGGTATAATTAAACCAGGTATACTTGAGTGGGATATATCAGTTGAGATAGAGCATTATTACCGCACACATGGAGCAAGTAGTTCATCCTTTGAATCAATTGTCGCATCCGGTGCCGGTTCTTCACGACCGCATTACAAAACAGGTGATTTGAAAAAACTTGAACCTGGAGACATGATATTGATAGATATGGGATGTACATATAAGGGATATAATTCAGACTTGACACGAACTGTCTTCCTGCATAGCATTACAAGCGAGTTCAGGCATATATACAACATTGTACTGCGAGCACAGGAAACCGCAATAAATTCTATACGCCCGGGAATAACCACCGGGAGTCTTGACAATAAGGCACGGAATGTGATTGAAAATGAAGGCTATGGAGAATTCTTCAGCCATTCCCTTGGGCATGGTGTGGGTCTTGAAGTTCACGAACTTCCGGCAGTAAAACCGGGGGGAGCAACTCGATTAAAAAAAAATACCGTCATTACCGTTGAGCCAGGTATATACATGCCCGGAAAGGGTGGTATTCGTATTGAGGACATGGTTTGTACAGGTTCAGATGGTCCCGAAATAATGACAGGTTCATCAAAAGATATTATTTTATTGTAAACAAGGAGTGACCAATGATTTCGAGTAACGAATTTAAAAGAGGTACCGTTATCAGGTTAGATGGTAATCTCTATTCTGTGCTGGAATACCAGCATGTAAAACCTGCAAGGGGCGCTGCTTTTGTGAGAACGAAACTGAAGTCCCTTACAAAGGGATCAATCATAGACAAGACATTCAGAGGCGGAGAAAAAGTTGAAGATGTAAGGGTCGAAAAAAGACCGATGCAATACCTTTATGACGAAGGTGATGGGCTTGTTTTTATGGACAACGAGAATTTTGAGCAGGTTTCAGTTGATCGTGAACTTGCAGGTGACCTGATGAATTACATCAGGGAAGGTGATATAATAGATATCTCGATGCATGAGGGGAATCCTATATCAATCGAGCCTCCAATATTTGTTCAGCTTGAAGTAACTTACGCCGAACCGGGTGTTAAAGGTGATACTGCCACCAATGTTATGAAAAACGTAACAGTGGAAACCGGGTATACCGTTCAGGCACCCCTGTTTATCAACGAAGGTGATGTCTTAAAAATTGATACACGTAACGGTGAGTACGTGGAAAGGGTTAAGAAGTAAATGGATTTTCTCCAAACAGTTAAAGGGTGGATTAACATGAATCCGGGTAAGGCACTTGGTGCCATGGCTGGTTTTCTGCTGGGTATACTACTGTTTACTTTCGGAATACTGAAGACGGTGGTTATCATCCTCCTGGTTGGTGCGGGTTTTATTCTTGGTAAGGCCAGGGATGAGAACGTGTCTATTGTAGACGAGCTTACAGGTCTTTTTAAAAAAAACAGGGATAACCAGTAAAATAGTGTGGATTCAGGAGACTATTCACTTGTCAAGCAGGCATATTCGGCTTATGCTGAAAGCCGGTACGGTGACGCAATTGTAATACTTGAAAATAGCGCGTTGCGTTCTGGTAACAGTTACATGCTTTTTTTATTATCTGTCTGCTACCTTCATGAAGATAAAATCGGCAAGGCTGAAAGTATTATTCGGAAATTGAAATTATCTGATCCTGCCTATGTGCCGGTACAATACCTTGAAGCTTTCCTGGTTATGAAATCAGCAGGTGATCGTGAATCTGCCATGTACAGGTATATCGAACTACTGCAGAAGTTTCCATCTGACAGGGTGCTCAAGAAGTCATTTAAACGTATACAGGCAGCAAAAGATTTCCCGGCATTTCAGCGGGAAGCCCGTTTGAGAGATTTTGTACCGGTGCCAAAACCCAAGCGTGTAAGAATAGCCAGTAAAAGGGTTTCTGTAAAACACAAAGCAAACCGCAAATTTATATACCTCCCACTGTTGGTCATGTTTATAGTACTGATGATTGTTCCAGGTATCCTTTATCATCATGATATAATGCAATATATAACAAGTATTGTGAAATCAATTGGCATTAGTACAAAAGAACATACACAACATGGTAAAGATGTTATGGATATGGTTACCCTTGATGGGGCCCATTATGATATTATTGAAAAATATAACAGGGAGAAAACCTCTGAATTCTATTATTCCAGTGAAAGTTTAAAACGAGACTTCAATCGTGCAAAAGAAATGATAAAATCGGGACATTATAATGAAGCTCTTGTCATTTTAAACAGGATAAACGCCAGCAATGTGCATCACAGGGTGAAAGACCGGATAGCATTTCTTCGAAATTTTGTCCTTGATATCGATGATAGACCGGTATCAGGTTACACTTTTGAAAGGTTAATTGAAAAACCTCACCTGTACAGGGGTGTAAAGATACAATGGAAGGGTAAAGTAGCCAATCTGAAAAAAAAGAATGATCACATTGTATGTAACCTGTTGATTGATTATAAAAACAGTCACCGGTTCAGCGGAGTTGCGGAATTGTACGCAAAACAATATCCAGGTACAATTGAAAATGGAAATATGGTAGAAACAGTGGCTACATTCGTGAATACCATGGGCGAAGACAACAGGATATATCTTGTGGCTGAAAATATCACAATAATATCGGAGTAATGAGATAATGGTTCCAAAGCCTCTATCAAAAATAGCAGCATATAGTTGCGAACAATATGATACAGAACAGATAAAAACTGTTTTCCGAAAAGCCTTACAGGACATAGAATTTGATTTATCCTCAATGCGTAATATGAGGATTGCAATTAAGCCGAACCTGCTTCGAGATTCTTCACCTGAAAAAGGAGTAGTGACACATCCGGTATTTTTCCAGGCGGCAGTGCAACTGGTAAAGGAAAATGGGGGGATTCCCATTCTTGTTGAATCCCCTGCGGTTCATTCTCTTGACCGGGTCTTTAAGAAAACCGGTTATGATGAAATTATCCGGAATGAAAATGTTGAAGTGTCTGACACCTCCTGTGTCAAGGTAGTATATAATGAGCATGCCAGTCGCTTTAAGCGTTTCGAACTTGCAGCTGATGCTGTTGATGCGGATATGATAGTGAACCTGCCAAAATTTAAAACACATGGTATAACTTATATTACCGCGGCGGTGAAAAACCTCTTCGGCACCATACACGGTCTTGACAAATCACAATGGCATTTGCGTGCAAGTACTAAGGAGGAATTCGCGACAATTCTTCTTGATCTATATGATTCATATATACATCACATGGATAAAACAATACTCCATCTCGTTGACGCGATAACAGTCCTTGAGGGAGAAGGTCCTGGACCGTCTGGAACCCCTAAAAGTATGAATGTAATAGTGGCTGGTCTCGATGCTATAGCAGTTGACTATATACTCTCCAAACTGGTACAGATTGATGTAAACCTGGTCCATACAGTAAAAATGGGAGACAGCAGGGGCCTTGGACAGGGACGTGAAGAGACTATATCAATACTCGGTGATCCAGTTGATTTACTGCAAGTTGAGGATTTTCAACCAACAAAATCAAGTCTCAGCTCGGATATGATGAGATGGCCTTTTACATCCCCGGTAATGAGAAGTCTTTTTGTACAACGGCCGGTACCATCGGAGGAGAAATGTACACTTTGCTACCAGTGCAAATCAATTTGTCCGGCGGGTGCTATATCCAGGGCTGCAGAAGGAGAAAAAATACCGGCGTATGATTATAAAAAGTGTATACGTTGTTATTGTTGTATGGAAATTTGTCCCGAGTCTGCAATAGATTTAAAAAAAGGAAAGTTACAGTGGATTTTCAACATTGTTTCACCGTAAATGATGGAGATTAAATATGCACACAACTGCCTTTTCAAAAAAAATATTAATTTTTGAAAGTATTGGATTTGGTCTTATAATTATATTTCTATGGCTTGAAGAAATTCTTGATATTCCTCACTATATTATGGGTGCGCCTCCAACACATGTAAATCTTTCTGAATGCCTTCTTGAAACAATCGTAATAATGATTTTATATGGCATAATAATGTATTATACAATTAAATTTATGGCAAAGATACGATATCTTGAAGGATTTTTACGTGTATGTTCATTCTGCAAGCGGATAGAAGTGGATGGTGAGTGGATAACCCTTGAAAAATTTATGAGCAATTATAGTGATGCCATATTGTCACATGGTATATGTAGAGAGTGTGTGGAAAAGCATTATCATATGTAATGAAAATAAATAAAGGATGCTTACGCATCCTTTAAAATTGTTTTATATGTTTTAACGTAGCGGAGGAGGGACTCGAACCCCCCACACCACGGATATGAGCCGTGTGCTCTAACCTACTGAGCTACTCCGCCTTATTAGCGCGGGCAGGATTTGAACCTGCGACCTTTGGGTTATGAGCCCAACGAGCTACCAGCTGCTCCACCGCGCGATCTTGAGACAACCTATTCAGGTTGCTATCC